>JAJZCA010000010.1 GCA_021798735.1 Acidobacteriota bacterium
CGAATTACATCAACAAAAGCGACCCTGTCCACCGCATCTCCGCATGAACCGCGCCAACACATGCAAACCCCCAACGAGAAAATAAAACCGCTAAGGAAAATTCAATGCGAGTTTTTCCGCAGCCTGTAGAGCCAGTATGAAACTTCCACGGCCCATTCAACGCAACCGCCGCTTGCCCCAGCGTGATCTGCGTGGCGGCAGCGGTTGCAGGAGACGCGCTCTCTGCCTGGAGCGCAACGGAGGCAAACAGCAACAACCAAAGCACCGCGTACATCTTCTTCATGCCAGCACCGCCTTCAATTTTGCTGTGCGGGTCACCGACAGTACGGAAATATCATCTTCCTGCCCAAACTTTTTCGCAGCTTCCGCGATGGCCTGCGTGGGTTGATGGCTGATGGCCTGCACGCGCTCAAAGCCGAACAGCTCCCTTTTCTCGTTCGTGGCTTCTACAACTCCATCGGAAATAAATGTCAGCCGATCCCCGGCGGCAAGTGAATAGCTCGTTTCCTGATAGCTGCCCTCCTCCACAATCCCCAGCGGCAAGCAGCCTTCAACGGTCAGCTCCTTGCCGTTGAGATACGGCGCCAGATGCCCCGCGTTGGCAATCGTCATCGCGCCATCGGCCGCAATCAACGCAGCACAACAGGTGACGAATCCGGAGATCTGCCCATGCAGCACCCCATTCAGATGTCGCAGAACTTTCGCAGGCTGCCGTGTTTTCTCGTTGCGCAGCGCACCCACAATGGTGCTCACGGTCATCGCTGCCTTCAACCCTTTGCCGCTCACGTCGCCCATCACAATCAGCAGCGATCCATCTTCTCCCGGCGCTACGCGGAAAAAATCTCCCCCAACCTTCTGCGCCGGCAGGTAGACGCTTTCAACAGCGAAACCCGGTGTGTTCGGTGGAGTCACTGGAATCAGCAACGACTGCATCTGCCGAGCCTGCTCCATCTCCTGCTTCCACTGCTCGCGCTGTTGCTGTCCCTGCATAAACCGCCGCAACATAAGAATCGTGATCATGCCGAGAGAAACAACTGTGGCAATCTGGGCCAGGGGAACCACGATCCCGAAGAAAGAGTAGTACGTTTGCACATGCAGCAAGCGGAGATATTGCCCATTGAGCACAACCACCACCAGCGCCGCCGCCGGCAGTGCCAGCAGGCCCTCGGTCCGGTCTTTGCGAATGCCTCGATAGGTGATCCACACCAGAATCAGCGCCAGTACCCCTCGGAGCACATCAGCAAAAGGCGAGAGCCAGACAGAGGCGTGAACGGGAACGATGCGACCGTAGAGTGGTCGATACAGCAAGCACGCCGCCACCGCCAGCAGCAACACACATGTCCAGGTAATGCGGTACAGCCATTTCATTTGAACGGTGCGACCCAGCCGGAACCAGTAGCCCCAGAAGAGTATCCACAAGCCGTCCTGCACCGGCGGCAACGCGACAAGCGCCAGCCAGGCGAAAGAATCTCCAGTAATCCATGTCGTGTAGCTTGCCGCCGCAGATAGAGTCAGGAAAACGAAACTCACGGTGCAACTGAGACCGAGCCAAAGATAGGCCAGCTCACCGCGGTCGAACCAAAGCAGGCAGAAAGCAATCAACATAGCCAGCGGCTGGACCGCCATTTCCAGGAACCTGCTGGCCCCGCTGTGATACAAAGCCTCCCAGTGCAGACGCAGCAGTGCATCGATCACAGATGCCTGACCCAGGTCCGGCGCGCCATGCAGTCCTCCGGCTTCCTCCTGCAACAGCGCCGTCACAGGGTCCATCCACATGCGGATGGCAATTGTCACCGGACCGGTGGGGAGATTGGCGGGGAGAGAAAACGCAACCGGCCGGTTGTCGTAATAGATAATGCCCCGGGACGTGAATTTTCCAAACTCCCCAATCAACCGGCCATTCACATAAATCTGGTAAGCGTCGTCAAATTCGTCCGGCATGCGGATGGCCAGCGTCTGGCTCGCACCTTGCGCCGCGGTTCCCTCAATGTTGACCCGCAGCCGATACCACGCATAGCCGGCATTTCCGGGATAGCCGTGCGCTGTCCAGCCAGGAACATAGCCGCGCGCACCGGTGTTTGGATCGACTGAGCCGGGCAGTGACGTCAAATCCATCAAGCTCCACCCGGAATCGTCAAACTCCGGGCTGGCCCACTCCTGGTTGTCGCCAATGTGGAACTTCCACGGGCCAGTGAGTCCTACGACGGATTGGCCCAGTGTGATCTGGGCAACAGCAGGAGAAGACGCGGGCGCATTTTGCGCGGCTGAACCCAGCACAAGCACAGGTAGGAGCAAGAGAAAAAAGCAGATCCGTCGCATCGGCAGGCACCTTACAGGCAATCCACGAATACCAGCCGCACCCATCTTTGGCAATGAAGAAATTATTCATCGCAGAAGCTTCGCACTCTCGTCGCTTGTGGCCAGCGGAATGGAAGATCATCGGAATCGTAAGGGCGGGCTTAACTCGTGGCGGCAACCGGTGCCGGGACGTCCGGCTTTTTCTTCAGCAGCTTTAGCGCGGGAGCGGTCATGGCCGTCGTGATCAGCGCTACCAGTACCAGGATGGTGAAGAGTTCAGTATTGATGGCCCCGGCTTGTAACGCCAGGTTCACGACCACCAGGTCGATCAGGCCGCGCGTATTCATCAGGAAGCCCAGCAACATCGACTCCCGTGGCGGCAGATTCGATTTGCGCGCGCCAAAATAGGTCCCGCCCACTTTGCCGGCAATGGCAACCGCCAGCAGCACCAGGAACCAAACCAGCACATTCTTGCCACCCAGATCGCGAAACTCCGTGTGGATGCCGGTGACCGCGAAAAACACGGGCAGCAGCAGGACGGAAACCAGCGGATGGATCGTCCGCTCCAACTGACGATGCCAGTGGTGCAGGCGAGGAACGCACATGCCGGCGAGGAACGCGCCGAACAGTGCATGGACGCCGAGGCGTTCAGTGACAAATGCGCACGCCAGGATAAAGACCAGGAAAACTGCCAGCAGCACTTGCGAAATATTGGGCGCGCCTTTCCAGCGCACCAGCCGGGCCAGTAGAGGCCGCACCACGCCCAGCAGGAAAACTCCGAATAGCACCAGCAAAAACATTTTCAACAGCAGGATCCAAACCGTCGAGTTGGCGGAGTCGATCATCAACGCCACCGCCAGCAGAATCCAGCCCAGCACATCGGCGATGGCGGCGCACACCAGGGCCAGCGTGTTCAGCTTGGCATCGCCTGTTCCGTGATCCCGCAACATGCGCGCCAGAACAGGGAAGGCCGTGGTGCTAAGCCCGACACCCACAAACAGCAGGAACGCAGCGAAGTTGGCATTCGTTCCGTGGAAATTGCGATACATGATCACGCCCAGCCCGCAGCCCAGCGCAAATGGAATCACCATGGAGAGCAGGCTGATCTTCATCGCCGTTTGCCGCTGCTTCCACACAGACTCAAAATCCAGGTTCATCCCTTCCAGAAACAGGTAGAGGACCATGCCCAGTTCGCTGACCAGAGACAGCGTATGCAGGGAGTTGGGAGGAAACAGATTGGCGATCAAATGCGGCATGGCATAGCCGAACACTGAGCGTCCCAGAAGAATGCCGCCGAACATTTCCCCCACCACCTGCGGCTGGCCCAGTTTGCCCAGCAGGACACCGCACAGGCCGGTAACCAATACAATGACGGCGATCTGTAATAGAAACAGTGCGAGTGCGCTCATGCGTGAATGAAATGCCTTTTCCTGTTGTATCAGGATTGTAGGACAGACTGTTGTCGAGAGAAGTTGCGACTGCCTCTATTTCTACCGCAGCGATGCAGGATCGCGAAAGGGAACGAGGCCATCGGTGCGACGGTGAAGTAGACGTGACAAGGATGTGTACAGGGGTTACAGTCCCGCGTGAGTCGTGCAGAACTCACAGGCGACTTGCTTCGCGAGCAGGTCACCTGCAGGAACACAGAAAGTAAATTATCAGTGGCGGCTTAGTAGCGGTTGAATTCGCGAATGGTATCGCTGACGGCATTCGCAGCTTTGCCGGCCGTATCCTGCATCGCGCCCGCAATCTGATCCACCACGCCTCGATTCGCCAGATCGTCATCGCCCGTGATGCGGCCGATGCCTTCCTTTATTCTCCCTAGAAAGTCGCGCCCGGTTCCCGCAATGCGCTGCTTGCTTCCCCACAGGTCGGTTCTGTCTGCGGCTTCGTCCAGTTCGTCGTATTCGGCGGCGTACCGGGCGGCACGGCGATCCAAAAAGATATACGTAGCGACGATGCCGAGAGCAAGGGGTATCCAGACTTGGCGCTTCATTCGTTTTCTCCTGTTAGAGGGTAGGATGCCGAAGGATCCTTCGACGATCACGGTGAGTCAGACCGTTTGTCCTCAAGACCCGCCCTGGCTCCGGTATCTGCATCAACCGCATGTCTGCTGCGAGGACGCTTCGATCCGCCCTTCCTGCATCCTACCCCGTAGCGCAAGCGGAGGGAACCATGACCCCAATTTCAGAAACAACCAGCAAGAACGTCGCCACCAAATCGAACCCAACCCCGGCAACCGAATCCCACACTATCGATCGCGAGGCCCCAGCCGGAACCGAAAATTCTCTGGGAGCAGAGAGCGTTCGCGACGGCCGTCCCGCCACCAAAGACGATGTCGTCGAGGCCAAGGACGAAATGCCGCCAGGCGCTCCAAGCTAGTCTTTCCCCTAAAATACATATTTTCAATAGTTTACGAGAAATAAAGATTTGATATAAATCCACTCATATAATCTTCCTGTTTGTGCTATAGTATTCCTAGGCGTACCGGCTGGGCTGTTGAATCTCGCCCGCCGCGTCCCCACCTATTTCTATACATGTAGGAGGAAGACTCATGGCCATCACACGTTGGACACCGTTTCAAGACATGTACACGCTCCAGAACAGCCTCAACTCCTTTCTGCGCGAAGTAAATCGCAGCGAGGATGAATCCCTTTCATCCAGCGCCTTCGTTCCCCCCGTCGACATCTATGAAGATGCGAATCACATTGTGCTCAAGCTGGAAGTTCCCGGCATGAAGCTCGAGGACTTCAACATTCAGTTGGAAAACAATGCGCTGACGGTTCGCGGCGAGCGCCGCTTCGAGAAGGAAACCAAGGAAGAGAATTATCATCGCGTCGAGCGTCGCTATGGCAGCTTTGCCCGCGTCTTCACGCTACCGAACACGCTGGATCAGGAGAGCGTGAAGGCCCACTATGACGCTGGCATTTTGACCGTCGAGTTGGGTAAGCGCGCCGAAGCCAAGCCGAAACAGATTAAAGTTTCGGTCAGCGGAGTGACCCCGGCCAGCAGCCCAAAAACCGTCGAGTCGAAATCAACCGAGTCCAAGCCCGCGGCATAATAGCTTCGAGGCAGATTTCGGATGGACTCGATTCATCCAGGCAGGGCAGGGCGTTCGCAGAAAAACGCGTCCCCTGCCCAGTTTTCTCCATCCACAGATACTGAGTGATTCAGAAGTTTCACACGAAAGCAGGACACGCATCATGGCCGTTCGCTGGGACAAACTTACCGTGAAAGCGCAGGACGCCGTACAAACGGCCACCACTCTGGCCAGCGACAACGGCAATCCGGAGTTGCAGCCAACGCATTTGCTGCTGGCATTGCTGCAGTATAAAGAAGGCATCGTCGCGCCCGTACTGCAGAAGGCCGGGGTCAGTCACGATGCGTTGCGCGCGAAACTGGAGCAAGCGCTGGCGACATTTCCTAAAATTTCCGGCGACGCCAACCAGGCGCAGCCTTCCAAAGCCTTCCTCAAGGTCGTCGAGCAGGCGTTTCAAGAAGCCGCCAACTTTAAGGATGAGTACGTTTCCACCGAGCACTTGCTGCTTGCCATCGCGCAGCAGAAAAATGATCCCGCGCAAATGGCGCTGGCCGCGGAAGGCGCTACTCACGATGCCATTCTGCGCGCGCTAACCACCGTGCGCGGCACCCAGCGTGTCACTGATCAAAATCCTGAAGCGAAGTTTCAGGCGCTCGAGCGCTACGCTCGCGACCTGACCGAGTTGGCGCGTCGCGGCAAGCTCGATCCAGTCATCGGCCGGGATGAAGAAATTCGTCGCGTGGTGCAGGTGCTGTCGCGCCGAACAAAAAATAATCCCGTGTTGATTGGCGAGCCGGGCGTCGGCAAAACCGCCATCGTTGAAGGCCTAGCCCGCCGCATCGTTTCTGGCGACGTGCCGGATGTGCTCCGCGACAAGCGTGTCATCTCGCTCGACCTGGGCGCCATGCTGGCCGGCGCAAAATATCGCGGCGAATTTGAAGATCGCCTCAAGGCCGTGTTGAAAGATATTGAAGATGCGCAGGGTGGCATCATTTTGTTCATCGACGAGTTGCATACGCTGGTCGGCGCGGGGGCTGCAGAAGGCGCGATTGACGCCAGCAATATGCTCAAGCCGGCATTGGCGCGCGGCGAACTGCGAGCTATCGGCGCCACTACGCTGAACGAATATCGCAAGTACATCGAGAAGGATGCGGCGCTGGAGCGGCGCTTTCAGATCGTCTACGTGGGAGAGCCCAATGTCGAAGACACCATCGCGATTCTGCGCGGCCTGAAAGATCGATACGAAGCGCATCATAATGTACGCATCAAGGACTCCGCCATTGTCGCGGCGGCAGCACTGTCGCACCGCTACATTTCTGATCGCTTCCTGCCCGACAAAGCCATCGACTTGGTCGACGAGGCAGCGGCTTCGCTCGCCATCCAGATTGGCTCTGTCCCGACAGAAATCGATCAGATGGAACGACGCGCCACCTCGCTGGAGATTGAGCGCACCGCGCTGAAGCGGGAGAAAGATGAAAACTCCAAAGAGCGCCTGAAAGAGGTTACGAAGGAGCTGGCCACGCTGCATGAAGAAATTGCCGCCCTGCGCGCCCACTGGCAACAAGAGCGCGGTGACATCACTCGCCTCGCGGACCTGAAGAAGCAGGTGGAAGTCTTGCGTCAGGATGCAGAGGAGCAAACCCGGCGCGGTAATTTCGAGCGCGTTGCGCAAATTCAGTACGGTGAGCTGCCCAAGCTGGAAGCTGAAGTGAAGCAGTTGACCGCCGCTCAGGAAGGCGCCGCGGGAGGCCCGCGCATGTTGAAAGAGGAGGTCGACGAGGAAGACATTGCGCGCATTGTCAGCAAGTGGACCGGGATTCCTATCTCAAAAATGCTGGAAGGCGAAGTCCAGAAGCTGGTGCAGATGGAAGACCGTCTGCGCGAGCGCGTTGTCGGCCAGGATGAAGCCCTGCGCGTGGTCGCGAACGCGATTCGCCGCTCCCGTGCCGGCCTCAGCGATCCCAAACGTCCCATCGGTTCGTTCATTTTTCTGGGACCCACTGGCGTCGGCAAAACCGAAACCGCGCGCGCCCTGGCGGAATTTCTGTTTGACGATGAACAGGCGATGACTCGCATCGACATGTCGGAGTATATGGAGAAACATGCGGTTTCGCGCTTGATTGGCGCGCCTCCGGGCTATGTCGGTTATGACGAGGGCGGCCAGCTCACCGAGGCTGTGCGTCGTCGTCCATATTCCGTCGTGCTGTTTGATGAAATTGAAAAAGCGCATCCGGATGTCTTCAACGTGCTGCTGCAGGTGCTCGACGATGGCCGCCTGACCGATTCGCGCGGCCGCACCGTCGACTTCAAGAACAGCGTGCTGATTATGACCTCCAACCTGGGCGCGCAATTTCTGAATACCGAAGCGCTGGAAACGGAATCGTCCTTCGATACCGCGCGCGAGCAGGTCATGCAGCTCCTGCGGCAAAGTTTTCGCCCGGAGTTTCTGAATCGCGTCGACGACGTTGTCATCTTCCGTCCGTTGGGCGAGGAGCAGTTGGAGCACATCCTGACACTGCGCATTGCGGACTTGAATCGTATGCTGGCCGACCGCCGCATCGCCGTCGAGATGACCGCCGCCGCGCGCCATCAGCTATTCCTGATGGGCTACGACCGAGCTTATGGCGCTCGTCCATTGAAGCGCGCCATTCAGCGGCTGATCCAGGACCCGCTCGCCATCAAGATTCTCGACGGCGAAGTGGTGCACGGCGACCATGTGCTGCTCGACGCCGATCCCCTTCACAACCGACTGGAGATTCGCCTCAAGGAGCGCACCGAAGTCAACCTCACCTAAGGCGTGTTAACACTATCGAAGGGCTTCGACGATGAGAGCGAAGTGGACGAAAGCAAGGAAGACGACGAAGACGACATCGAGTTTATCGAAGCGGGAGAAGGTTCTACGGAAGCCCTTGAGCCGGCGGAAGAGCCGCTCGATTTCATTGCGCTTGCGGTAGATGGCTTTGTCGTACTGCCATGGTTGCAGGCGGTTGCACTTGGGCGGCACTACAGGAATAAAGCCGAAATCCAGGGCCAGTTGCCGGGTCTCGTTGTCCTCGTAGGCGCGGTCCATAATCAGATGCAGCGGCGCGGGCAGCGGCCCCAGGCCCGCCAGCAGCTCACGGCCAGCCTTGGCGTCGGAGGCCTGACCGGGCGACAGCGCAAAGGTTATGGCCGCGCTCCTGCTGCTTGACATGCACGTGTTGCCACACGCTGGCCTGCACAGCCATAGAGCGAAACGCCTGCACCGCCAGTGGCACGCCGCCCCATGCGGTCAATGTTTCCTGCTGTGGCTCATCGTCCAGTTCAAACTGCAGCGGAGATTCTGCGGGAGAAGGTTTTCTTGGACTGGATCACACTTTCATCGTAACCGCGTGCCTCACCTCGCAGGTGCAAAAAACACCCTCATACGTCCGATACATCCCTTGCCAACCACCATCCAGCGCCTCTAGACAACTACGGTATTTTTTTGCTTCCAACTTACCCGCGGATTGGGGACATACCTTCGTATGCTGTCTTGGTTCGTAAGGCCTTGTTGTCGACGGATCGACCGTTCAACGCAATCAGTTCACGCAATCGTTTTCGTTATGGCGCAGATGTCACCGTTACTGTGATTGTATTTGAACTGCCAGCCTGATAACCCCCGCCAGTGGGAGTAAACACGGCGTAACCGGTATAGACATCCGGAGGCCCCGCAATTGTTGTGCCGGAAAGGCCAGAAGTGCCGTTTCCATTGTCGACGACTGGTGTGGGTCCTCCAACTAATACTGGAGAGCCGCCCGCATAAACGACATAGATACTGACGGTTCCGACCGGGGCCCGACGATTGGAGCCTACGGTTCCGACGGTCACACTGTACGCTACGCTGCCGCCTGTAACCACGGTCGTCGGTGTTGCGGTAAAAACGACCGGTGTTCCCCTGGCCCTGACGACAAAGCCAGAGTCAGTATTTGGTTGATAGAGGACATCTCCGGAATAGAGGACGGTGATGACGTGCTGTCCGCTGCCAAGGCTGGGAACGGTGATGGAAGCTGTGCCTCCACTGAGCGTGCCCGAGCCCAGGACTGTGCCGTTGGTGTCTTCAAAGATGACAGTTCCAGTCGGTGCAGTCGTGCTGGCGGACAGCGATGCCTGAACGGTCGCGGTGAGTGTGACTGGCGTTCCAGGCGCGACCGTTCCGTTTGGAGAGTGGGTCATTGTGATCTGCGATCCGGAGCCGTTCAGCAGCACGTTGATGCTGGGCCCGCCGTTCGCTGTCGGCGGATATTCCTTCATGTACATGGTTTGGTATGCGGGAATCGTGAGGTTGACCCTGTTGACGGTGTTGGCCGTCACGATATCGAGCTTGCCATCCAGGTTGAAGTCTGCCAGGGCTACGGCCCAGGGTTGTTGGCCAGCCGCAAACTCAACGCGCTGACCGAAGGTGCCATCTCCTTTGCCGAGGAGGATGGCGACCTGATTGAAATTAGCAGCCACCGTGACCAAGTCGAGAATTCCGTCTCCGTTCACATCGCCGGCTGCAATGGAGTCGGGGAAATTGAGAGCAAAGCTATTCGCGGCGGATTTGAAAGTGCCGTTGCCATTGCCGCCGAAAAAGGAGACATCGTTGGCTATGGAATTGCCGGTCACGATGTCGAGTTTGCCATCGCGGTTGAAGTCGCCCATCACGAGCGATGTCGGATAGGAATCGGTGGTGTAGATTTCCGGCGACTGGAAGCTGGCCTCCGCCGGCGGCGGCTGGAAGGGCATCATGCTGTTGTTGAGAAAGACTTCCATCTGGCCGGCATGGAAGCAGGTGACGGCGATATCATTCTGGCCGGAGTGGCGTGTATCTCCAATGGCCACGCCATAGGGATTGGCGCAGGTCGCCAGCGGCGTCGTGCCAGCAACAAATCCACCGCCGGCTTGCCCATAAAGAATGGAGACTGTGTTGTCTCCGTAGTTGGTGACTGCAAGGTCGGGAATTCCGTCGCCATTCAAATCGCCGATGGCAACCTGGTAGGGCAGATGGCCGACGGGATAACTTTTTGCCGCATTGAAGGTACCGCTGCCGCCGCCTTGATTCATCAGCACGCTGACGGTGTCGTCGCCGGTGTTGGCCGTGATCAGATCGGCATAGCCGTCGTTGTTCAGGTCGCTGGCGGCCACCCAGTAAGGCATTTTACCGACGGAATACACGGCAGCCGTGTTGAAGCCTGTGCCACCGCCATTTCCTGTGAGTACGCGGACGGCGTTGTCTTCGAGGTAAGTCAAGGCAATGTCGGGCAAGCCATCATGATTGAAGTCAGCGACCGCAACGCTGTCGGCCATATTGCCATGACCATTGGTGAGGGTATGCGGAGCAACGAAGTTGAGGCTGCCGTGAACCGGAGTGGGCAAAGTATTGTTGATGAGCACGGAGACGGTGCCGCCGGTTGACTGCGTGACGGCCAGGTCCGGCTTGCCGTCGCGATTGAAATCGATGGGGGCGATGTAGGCGGCGCCATTGGGAACCGCATAATCCTGGACTGCCTGGAAATTGCCGTTGCCAAGACCCATGAGAACGGCTACATCATTTTGCAGCGTGTTGCCGGTGACCAGATCCAAATTGCCGTCGTCGTTGATGTCCAGCGCAAGCAGGTAGCTGGCGCCTGTCCCGGTCGTCGGGCCAACAGAAATGGTTCTGCTTACTACGAAGCTGCCGCCGCCATTCCCGTTCAGGATGCTGACGGAGCCAGAACCCGCATTCACAACAGCGAGATCGATGTTTCCATCCTTGTTGAAGTCGTTGGCGACTATGCCGGTGGGATCGGTTTGCACGGAGGTGCTGGAGCTAAGGGTGAAGTTGCCCGTGCCGTCTCCGGTCAAGATGTGAACCGCTCCGGTGGACCCATCGGTGACCGCGAGGTCGACATTGCCGGAACTCGAGAACATGCCGGCGACGATTCCATTCGGCATGCCAAAGCCGGAGAGAGTCTTGACCTTGTAATAGGTGAAGTTGTTATTGGGGTTGCTCAAAAACAAGGTAATGGTGCCATCGAGGCTGTCGGCTACGGCCAGATCCGGGTGGCCGTCGTTATTGAAATCTTCTGAGGTAATTGCGACCGGGCCCTTGCCCGTGCCGAGCACAATGTTCGTCATTCCATCCGGAGTGGGATTGAAGGTCCCGTTGCCGAGGTTCAGGAAGACCTGGATCACGTTCGAGGTCGGCGTATTGCAGGTAACGACGATGTCCGGGAGCCCAGTGAGATCCAGATCCTCTGCCAGCGCCGCGGTGGGCCCGCCGCAGGTGGGATATTTTGTAGGTGCTGCAAACCCGCCCGCGCCGTTCGACAAAAACACACTCATCGTACCGGTGGTGCCGAGGCTCGTGTCCGCCTTATTGGCGACCACCATGTCTGGGTAACCATCGTGGTTGAAATCGGCGACGGCAACGCCTAGCGGCATTGTGCCCGCGGTGAAGGTCTGGCTTTGCGAGCCGGAACCGCCCAGAGGCTGAAACATAGCCTGCGCATACGCGCCCGCAGAGGAGAGGATGATTGCGGCGACACTGCCAATCGAGACTACGCGAAGAAAATGGCGAACATTGACTGGAATCATGACCGGCCCTCGACTCAAATTTATGCACTAAAGCTTGCCAGCGGGATTTGGTCAGGGATTGCGGATTCGCCCCGCGATGCGATCCGATCCGAAACGGCCACGGGAACAAATTGCGTTCAGGCGACAGAATCGATTTCACTGCAGCGACGCCCCGGGGAACTGGCAAGTGTTTTTTTGTCCGGGGCAAACATGCAGACGAATTCCCGAAACGATAACAATAGTATTACTACCGGGTTTTACTAAGCGATAAAAGATTCCATGAATGCTAAAAGAGGAGGTATAATTCTGCATTTTGTTAGATGCCAGAAAACTCCAAGACGAGAGGACATTATTTCGAGGGATTTGCGGGATGGTGGAAAGGAGGGGCCTGGTTGCGGCAGGAGGCTCGATGAGCGTGCTCGACGGAGAAGAAAAAGCGATGGCGGGAGCAAAAAAAGAGGGCTGTCGCTGGGTAGCGGCAGCCCTGGGGGAGGAGGACTTAATTTGTAATTAGTAGAGACGGAGCGGTGCAGCGCTGTTGTGGCCCGGTGCATTGAAGCCGAACACGCTGAAAGAAGTGAATGGGCCTCCCTGGTGACGGCGGTCGAAACAGAAGAATAAGAAGCAGCCACCTGTTACCCCTGGGGAAGTGGAGGTCAGGTAGTTGCTTTGTGTCGGGAAATTCGCAGTAATGGTAAAGGTTCCAAAAAGTGCACTATATGTGTAGGTAGCCTGCCCAGTTGCATTGGTTGTCGCCGCAACTACACCTGACGCTCCGCTCAGCGTAAAGTCAACAGTATTCCCCGCTGGAACAGGGAGGCCAGTACTTGCTACCGTGACTGTCGCCGTGCATGGAGTGCCACCAAAGCCAAAGGTGCAGCTCAGGGCTGTTGTTGTTGCCAGGGGTGTTACCGTCAAGGGCGCATATGAGGAAGTCCCCTGCTGGTAGCTGGCATTGCTGGGGCTGTAGACGGCGTAGAAGCTATAGCTGCCGATGTTCAGGTTCGGAGCGAGTGCCGTGAAGGTAGCCGTCCCGGTGCTGTTGTTGCCGGAAGCCGCAAGGGTGACGTTGCCCAGGATAAATCCAGTGGAGCTGTAGATGGTCAGTGTACCGGTTGGCACGCCGAGGCCCGCTGTTCCGGTGACGGTCACATTCGCCGAGAATGTGGTGCCGTAGGGCACAGAGGCCGGGCTGAGGGTCAGGGTGACCGGCGTTCCGGCCACGGTAACCGCAAAGGATGCGCCTGACGCGGTTGTCGGCTGGAAGTTGCTATCGCCAGAATAGAGCGAGGTGAACACATAGGTCCCGCTGCCGAGATGGCCGACGGGGTAGGAAGCCACGCCGCCGCCGTCCAACGTGTAAGGGCCAGTACCGAGGGGGGTGCCCGCCGAATTTTCAAAGATGATCGAACCGGTAGGCGTTCCGCCGCTGTAGGCTGGCTGGACTGTGGATTGAATGACCACCCCGGTGTTGTTGTCTGGAAGAGGGAACGTATTGTTGGGGGGCGCTACACTCAGGCTGACCAGAGCCGCAGAAGCGTTGGTGAGAACCGAGATGCTAGGGTTGCCTGCAGGATTGGCTGGATATTGGGCTAAATAGCGCCCTTGGTAGGCCGGGCTGGCGATATTGACCTGGTGGAAGGTGTTGGCGGTGACGATATCAAGTTGGCCGTCGTTGTTGAAGTCTCCCACGGCCAAGGCCCACGGCTGAGTTTTCGCCGTGAATTGACCGGCGGAGCGCTGCTGGAAGGTGCCGAAGGTGCCGTCACCCTTGCCGAGCGTGACCTCAACGGAGTTGTAGTTGGGAGCCACGCCGACGATGTCGAGAATGCCGTCGCCGTTGAAGTCGCCTGCGGCGATGGAGTCGGGGAAGTTGAGAGATGGGCTGGTGACACCGGCAGCAAAGGTGTTGTCGCCATTGCCGGCAAAGAAGGAGACGTTGTTGGCGGAGGTGTTGCCCACCACGATATCGAGCTGGCCGTCCCGGTTGAAATCGCCCACAACCAGGGACGCGGGGTTCGTGTTTGTGGGGGTTATGAAGGGCGTGCCGAAGGTGCCATTGCCGTTGTTCGGGAAGACTTCGAGTTGCGCGGTGTGGAAGCAGGTGACGGCGACCGAGGGGAAGTCGCTGCCTTTTTTAAAGTTGCCGAGGGCCACGCCGTACGGATTGGCGCAGGTTGCGAGCGTTGTCGGTTGCACGGTGAAGGTGCCTGCCTTCGATCCAAACAGGATGGATACCGAATTGTCGTCGTAGTTGGTGACGGCCAGGTCGGGAATTCCGTCGCCGTTGATGTCGCCGATGGCAACTTGGTACGGCTGCTTGCCGACGTTGTAGGTGACGGCAGGCGCGAAGGTCCCATTCTTGTTATTCAGAAGGACGCTGATGGTGCCTACGGGGCTGCTGATGTTGCTATTCACGGCGACCAGGTCGGGATAGCCGTCGCCGTTCAGGTCGCCGGAAACGACCGAGTAGGGCTGGTTCCCAACTGGGTATACGGTGGCAGTGGTGAAGTTGCTTGCGCCCGTGCCATTGTTGAGCAACACGCGGACGGAGTTATCTTGCAGGTAGCTGACGGCAATGTCGAGCAGGCCGTCTTTGTTGAAGTCGCCGACTGCAACACTGTCAGCGAAGTTGCCGTAACCGTTGGCGAGATTATGCTCGGCGGCGAAGCTGCGGCCGTCGGGATACTGGGTCGGCAGTGTGTTATTGAGCAGGACGGAGGCAAGGTTCGTGTTCTGTTGGGTCAAGGCAATATCAGGTTTACCGTCACGATTGAAGTCCGCAACCGTGGCCAGAGTGCCGGGCTTGAACGCCTGACTACTCGCTTGAGCGACCTGAAGGGTACCGTCGCCATTGCCAAGGATGACATCGACTTCGCCTGTGGTGGCGGTGGGCGAGTCGAACGCAACCAAGTCGGGATTGCCGTCGCTGTTGACGTCGGTGGTGACGAGCGCGATGGGATTGGTTCCCGTGGCCTGAGCCGCCTGCAGGGTCAAGGCTCCGGTTGGACTGCCTAATAGAACGGTGGCGGTGTTGTTGCCGGCATTGCTGGTGGCAACGTCAAGATTGCCGTCGTTGTTGAAGTCGGCGGTGACGATACCGCTCGGGGCAGTTCCAGCTCCAGTCGAATATGCACCCAGGACCGTGAAGTTACCCGTGCCGTCGCCAGCAAGCACATGGACGTTGTTGTTGGCGCTGTCGGAGACGGCCAGATCCAGAATTCCGTCGTGGTTAAAGTCGCCGGCGACGATGCCGGTGAGTGTGCCGGTGAGAGCAACGGTCTTAATCGAGAGACTTCCACCAAGATTTAGATAGACCGTCACGCCGCCGGTACTGCTGATCGCCGCTAAATCCATGAGGCCGTTGCCGGTAAAGTCGCCAGCGACGATTGCTGCTGGCTTGGTGACGCTCTCCGTTACCGCCGCATAGCTAAAGTGGCCAATTCCATCGTTCAAGAACAGCTCGACTGCATTGTTGCTGGTGCAGGCAACGGCAATGTCGGGATATCCATCGTTATTGAAGTCCTTTGCGATCACCGCTGTGGGGTTAGTGCAGGTGGGGACGGTGGCGGCCGTGCCGAAGGTGTTGGGGCCAGTGCCCAGAAAGACCTTCATATTCTTACTCGCGCTGTCCGTGACGACCAATCCCTGGAAGCCAGAGTGGTTAAAGTCCGCAGCCGCTACGCCTTGTGGCGTGGTGGCGACGGTCAAGTTTGGCGATGGCGACTGAAACAGACCCTGGGCGCGGGCGGAGTTGGGTAGCGCCAGCAGGCTGAGGAGTAGGGCCATGGTCACTGGAATGGAGGCGAACCGGAGAGAGGAGCCGCAGGCGATGAGACGGGAGCGTCGGGACATGGTGTTGACCTCAAAAAGAAAAACGGTGAATATGCTTCTCGTACTTGAGTGGAAGAAGAACCGGTTCCGCGGGAACACCGGCTGGCTCGAACCACTCCGAATCAGTCCGAAACAATGGGCCTGCCAGGGCGCGGGTTTCGGTTCCATGGGGCGGCTGGAATTGTGCCAGGCGGGTGAGCGGTACGTTTCCCGACCTGTGCCGCACGAGTGCCGGTTCTAAGAATTCTTCGTGCATATGCGATGACGTAGCACCTGGCGGGGTCTTATGGCCGCAGGCAGAAGACTAAAATCGCGTGCAACTTTTTACCTAATTCAACTTGCAACGGAACAACTTCTTGCGATTCCGGCACGCTAGTTTCTTGTGCTTGAATCTGTAAACGCCTGTAAATGGTGGAATTATCTGACTGAGTCTACCCCATTTCGGGAAAGAAAACGATAAAAAAACTTCCGTCATCTGTACAAAGAGATGGTAATCAGATAGATCACTTCTTCTTACTGAAAACGTAGGGAGCAGTGAGAAAACGTTTCACCTGGAAGGCGCACAAGCTACTGAGGGATGAAGGGCCGACCAGAAGCACCACAACAGGCAGGGGTGGTTGGAGTTTCGAGGATATCCAGGTATCGCAGCCGGGTGAGAGTCGGTTGGGAGAGTGGGTGTTGCCTACTCCGGTACGTCAGTCTGATGAAGAAGGGTACCGGCTACATCCTTGGCGGCAACGATGGGCCCAGAGGTCAGCGGCCACTCGATGGCAAGGGTTGGATCGTTCCATCGGATGGTACGTTCCGAGGCGGGCGAGTAGAAATCGGTGGTTTTGTAGAGGACGTCGGCCGACTCCGACAGGACCAGGAAGCCGTGGGCGAATCCGGGCGGAATCCAGAGCATATCGGGGGCGTCGGCGCTAAGCTCGACGCCGATCCACTGGCCGAAATGGGCGGAAGAACGGCGAACATCGACGGCAACGTCGAAGATGCGGCCAGCGACAGCGCGTACCAGCTTGCCCTGGGGGTGTTGCAGTTGAAAATGGAGCCCTCGCAAGACATGCTGACGGGAGCGGGACTGATTGTCCTGAACGAAGTGGGAGGGAAGGCCGACTTTCTGAAAGGTAGCTTCGTTCCATGTTTCTGCAAACCAACCGCGGTCGTCCGCGAAGATGCGAGGACGCAGCCGCAGCACGCCTGGCAGGCTAGTGGGAAGGATTTCCATAGAAGGAGTGTACCGTGGTTCGAGACGCGCTTCCGCCGGTTACAGCGGAGAAGACAAATGCGGGGATTCTTCATGTTCGCCGAGTCGCCACGGCGACCAGGGATGACAACTCGTTTGCAAGTTTTCTCTCACCGCGCATCACATCCCAGGTTAGCTTTGCGAACCTGGGGCACCCGGTGACGGGCAAGAAAAACGCAGGTCCCGCCGCTTCGTTCTCGCCTGCGGCGAGAACCTCGGTCGGGTCACCCAGGCGAACAGGAATGACAGATTTGATGATGATGACAGGTTGACATGGACATCGGGATGACAGCGCGGGGCGATCCAGTAGACTAAGCTTTCAGAGCCTCTGACGAATGTCGCGGGGATGGGCCACACGTTTTCGTAGCGTGAATTTCAATCTTGGTAAGGACGAACCATTTTGACGCAATCTTCCTGGATGCAATCCGCGGTTGTGGTGACAGGCGGCGCGGGATTTATCGGCTCGAATTTTGTGTTGGAGTGGCTGGAAGGTGCGCCAGGCACGGCGCAACCTCTGGTCAATGTCGATTGCCTGACGTATGCCGGCAACCTGAAAAACCTGGAGCGGGTGACGGCGCATCCGGGATATACATTTGTTCGCGCGGACATTTGCGATCGGACTCGGATCGAGGAATTGCTGGAAAAATTTCGGCCGCGGGCGATTGTGCATTTTGCGGCGGAAAGTCATGTCGACCGTTCGATTCTTGGACCCGACGCGTTTGTCGAGACCAATGTGCGGGGAACGTTTGTGTTGCTGGAGGCGGCGCGGGCATATTGGAATCGATTGCCGGAGCAGGAGAAAGCGGGATTTCGATTTCTTCATGTCTCCACCGACGAGGTATATGGTTCGCTGGGGGCCGACGACCCGGCTTTCCGCGAGACCACGCCCTACTCGCCGAACAGTCCATATTCGGCAACCAAGGCGGCTTCGGACCATCTGGTGCGGGCGTATTTCCATACCTACGCACTGCCGACGATGATCACGAATTGCTCGAACAACTATGGGCCATATCACTTTCCGGAAAAGCTGATTCCACTGATGATTACGCATGCGCTGGAAGGCAAGCCGCTGCCGATTTATGGCGATGGGATGAATGTGCGCGATTGGCTGTATGTGGGCGACCATTGCGCCGCGCTGCGGTTGGTGCTGGAAAAGGGAAGGCCGGGAGAAACGTACAACATTGGCGGCAGAAATGAGCGCAGCAATCGCGAAGTGGTGGAAACGATCTGCGAGATTCTGGATGAGCTGCGGCCCGGCTCGCCGCATTGCCCGCACAAGCAATTGATCCGATTTGTGAAGGACAGGCCGGGGCACGATCGGCGGTATGCAATTGATGCGACCAAGCTGGAACAGGAGCTGGGCTGGCGGGCGCAAGAGACATTTGCAACGGGGCTGCGCAAGACGGTGGAGTGGTATCTGGACCATCCAGAATGGATTGCGGATGTGCTGAGCGGCGCGTATCGCGAATGGATTGAGCAGAACTACGAAGACAGGAATCAGAAATAGAGAAGCGATTCAAATGTGTCGTTGCGGAGACAAGGCGTGTCATTTTGAATCCTCCGGCTTCGTTCTGGAGGAAACTCCGCGAAGAAACAGAAGTCAATAGCGGGGCTAATGTAAGGGGAGATCCCGGCTCTGCCGGGGGTATTCTCACCCGGTGCAGGCATTGTCTGGATTCTTCACTCGTCGCCGCAGCGACCTTCGTTCAGAATGACTCGGTACGACGAGGGACTGCACGGACTGAAAATCCGCTTCAAAGGAGTGTTGTGTGCGAGGAATGATTCTTGCCGGCGGTTCGGGAACGCGGCTATATCCGTTGACGATTGCGGCCAGCAAACAATTGCTGCCGGTCTATGACAAGCCGATGATTTACTATCCGCTGTCGGCGTTGATGCTGGCGGGGATTCGCGAGGTGCTGATTATTTCAACGCCTGAAGACACGCCACGATTTGCAGCGCTGCTGGGCAGTGGCGAGCAGTGGGGGTTGAAGTTTGAGTATGCGGTGCAGCCGGAACCGGGCGGCCTGGCGCAGGCGTTTTTGATTGGCGAGCGTTTTGTCGACGGGCAACGCTCCGCGCTGGTACTGGGCGACAACATTTTTTATGGTCACGATCTTTCCCGCATGTTGCAGAACGCAGCCCACCGAGAAGACGGCGCGACAGTGTTTGCCTATCCGGTGCAGGACCCGGAGAGATATGGCGTGGTTGAGTTCGATGCAAAGCAGCGGGCCATTTCCATTGAAGAGAAACCGGAGAAGCCGAAGTCTCGTTTCGCGGTGACGGGCGTGTATTTCTACGACCAGCAAGTGGTGGACGTGGCCAAGTCGCTGAAGCCTTCCGCGCGCGGGGAACTGGAGATTACGGATGTGAATCGCTGGTATCTGGAGCGCGGACAACTGCACGTGGAAGTGCTGGGCCGCGGGTTTGCGTGGCTGGATACGGGTACGCAGGATTCCTTGATTGAAGCGGCCAGCTTTATCCAGACGATTGAAAAACGGCAGGGACTGAAGGTGGCTTGCCCGGAGGAGATTGCGTATCATCTGGGCTACATTGACGCGGCGCAGATGAAGCAACTGGCAGCCAAGCTGGGCAAAAGCGGCTATGGGAGTTATCTGTTGCAGGTGCTGCGCGAGGCGGAAGCATGAAGGCAAAACATTCCGACGGTCTGCGCATCCTTGTCACCGGGCGAGACGGGCAGGTGGGCCGGGAGCTGACGCGTTCGTTGGCCAAGGTAGGCGAAGTGACGGCCACGGGTCGCGACGAGCTAGATCTGACTTCCGATCATGCGATTCGCGATGTGGTGCAGGAGGTGCGTCCGCAGTTGATTGTGAATGCGGCGGCGTATACGGCGGTGGACAAGGCGGAGAGCGAGCCGGATTTTGCGCAGCGCATCAATGCAGAGGCGGTTGCGACGCTGGCGGCGGCGGCGGAGACTGTGGGCGCGGCGGTGATCCACTACTCCACGGACTATGTATTCGATGGCAGTAAGGAGACGCCGTATGTCGAGAGCGATCGAACCCATCCGCTGAGCGTGTATGGAAGAAGCAAGCTGGACGGAGAGAAAGCGCTGGCGGCGGCGGGGATTCCATACCTGGTGCTGCGGACGAGCTGGGTGTATGGCGGCGAAGGGAAAAATTTTCTTTTGACAATTTTGCGGCTGGCGGCGGAGAGGCCGGTGCTGCGGATTGTGGACGATCAGATTGGCGCGCCGACCTGGTCGCGCGATATAGCGCAGGCGACGGCGTCGATTGCAGAGCGGTGGCGGCATGGCAAATTTGCGGCAACGAAGTCTGGTGTGTACCACATAACGGCGGCCGGCAAGACCAGCTGGTATGGCTTCGCGGAAGAGGCGATTCGGTTGCGCGCGATTTCGGCGGCGGCGAAAGGAACAAAGTTTGCGCGGCTGGTGCCGATCGCTTCCGCCGACTATCCGACGCCGGCGGAGCGGCCGAGGAATTCGCAACTGGATTGCGCGAAGCTGGCGCGGGAGTTCGATTGCAGAATGCCGGACTGGAAGGCCTCTGTGGCTGCGGTTGTGCACGTGCTGCAGTAAGGGGCAAGCCAGCGCGTGTTGCGGCATTCAAGCCGGAGTTCATTCGCGCGATGTGGGCCGTTCTCTCGCCTTCAGGATTCTTCGCTACGCTCAGATGACATGCATTCTTCGAATCAGTCCAGATCGAAGTCGCGCAAGGGGCGGGACTCGCTGGGAGATTCCTTAGCGCGCCGCAGCGCCTCAGAGAATTTCTTTTCGAGCACATCGTCCTTATTTTTTTCTGCTTCGACGGACTGGCGAAAGAGGGCTTGCTTCCGCTCCTCCTGATCTTTTAAGGCTCGTGTGGCAGCCTCGAAATCCTCGAACGTTTTCTTTCGTGGGGCTGGAGTGTGGGCGATGACGGCGTGGGTCGTCGCATCCACCTTGACGACGGCACCGCAGTCGGGGCAGGTAATATCAAAAATGGTGGAGGTCTTGGCGGTCATGGGCGCATCCCTTCTGCGATTTTCAACTCCGCATCAGGATACAACTTTCAATCCGGTTTCACCGTTTGCCGCTCAGTAGATGAGCCACCCGTTCCGCCGAACTGGCAGCGTCAGAGGTACAGAGCGTAGTGGCCGCAATGGCCAGTGCGGGCTTGCTCGACGAGCGTGTCGATAAGAGATGCGTCAAACCGAGAAAGAAAGGAGACGCCGGCGAGGACACGCTCCTGCAGATTGCCGCTAGGAAAAAGGTTCAGGCAGAGAGTGTCGGCGTGGCGGCGCAGGGTTTGATCGCGTTGCAACTGGAAGTTCGCTGAGAGTCGACGCAGCCGGTTCATCTGGTAGAGCATTTTCGATGCGGCGATGTCGGCGGCGTGGCCAAGCCCTTCATCCTGTGCGCGCATCCAGGCAGTGATGGCTTTGAGCTCGTCATGGAGGGCGTTGCCGGCAGCGGCGAGTTTGCGCTTGGCTTCGACGGGCATGGCACGCGCGCCGAGACGATGCGCCAGCGTATCTGGAGTGGTGAAAACGTCGGGCAATGCGAGTGCATGCTTCTGCAATAGCTGTGCCGTCGCTGGTTCTAGCAAAGTTGCCGAATAGCGCGGTAAAACTGGCGTGGTGCGACCGAGAATGTGCTGATAGACCACCTGCGACTGCGCGAAGTAAGCAACTTCCGCGGGGCCACCGATGTAGGCGGAGGTAGGGAGCAGGGTGTCCTGCACAGCGGGCCGCAACAACGCGTTGGGGCTGAGGCGCTCCGGGGCGGTGTCGAGAATTCGGATGAGGTCGGCGGTGGTGGTTTGCGCTGGGCCGGCGGACCATTGATCACGCGCTATTTTTTTCAAGGCAGTGCGAATGCCGGTGGCTTCGTCGATGAGGAACAGCGGACTGCTGGATTCTGCGACCATGACCTGGGCGTGATAGCCGGCCTGCTGTAGCGCGCGGTCGCGATTGAGGAGGGCGGCGTGCAGTTCGTCTGCATTTTGAATTGCAGCCAGCAGCGTAGAATGTGCGAGCGCGTGGAACGGCCGCGACGAAGCGTCGATGACGATGAGGCCGTGGCGGCTGAAAATGCGCGCCAGCAAGGTGGCAAACGCGGAGGCAAAGGTCGCGGTGGGCGTATACAGAGTGGCGAGCAGATCGGTGACGGCATTGTCGCCCAAACATCGGTGAAGCTGATCGAGTAACGGAACGATGGCATCGCCAAACGGCAGGTTGCCAACGGGTTGGCCGGGCGCGGGATGATGCGGCAGGCGCAGCGTTGTGACGTCGGTGCCGCGAAGAATCGTCGCCTGGTTCACTTCGTCAAAGTCGTGATCCTCGGTGGCCAGCCAGAAGATGGGGACATGCGGGTAGCCGGCGCGGGTGGCTTCCGCAGCCAGATGAATTGCCGTGGCGGCCTTCATCAGCGTCAGGAGTGGACCACCGAACAGCGCGACCTGCTGACCGGTGACGACGGCGCCTGCTCCGGCAGCAAGGCGATCAAGATTGGACAGTGTTTCGGGGCCCGAACCAAACTGCCGATTCTGCTGTCGCAGTAATTCGACAATTTCGTAGCGGCGGGCCGGATCCATTTGCGGAGGGTTCTTCATCCACTGACCGTCGTTGGCGGCGGTTTCCGGATAGAACCCGCGCAATTTTTCCCAGTTGCCGGACACGTAGTCGCGATAGAGAGGGCTGATGTGGGGCAGCGCCGTAACGGGATAGCAATCTGGGTTCAACTCCGCGTCGCTCCTGACGGATGGGGTGTGGAGCGGATTTCCCTGGTCGCACACATAGGAAATTCGCTCTGGTTGCGCGGCTGACGCCGGTACCCCGGACTGCAGCGCACATGCCAAGTGTCTCATGCAGTGGATGCAGTCAGGAGGGTCGAAGATGCGCGAAATTGCAGGTGGGCAGGAGAGAGCGCAATTAGAATGAAAAAATGGATGAAGCTTGGAGCGAGGGACAGGTCAATGATCTTGTTCGCTTTTCGCGATGGCGAAAAACACGCAACTTACTGTTGCTAGCATCTCTTCCTGGAATAGTTGTCACCTCGAATCTCTTTTCTCCACTTACCCGGTATTCATTTTTGGCGGTTGGGGCTGCTTGGATCGCTATTTTTGTATACGTGGCGTGGCGTGTTTCGCATTGGCCTTGTCCTAGCTGCGGGAAGCCGGTGATGGTAAAGGGACTCTTCCACAATGATTTTTCTTCCAAATGCCTCCATTGTGGATTCGCGTTGAAACCGAAGCCACCGCAGATGCTCTAGTCCGAACTTGCGCCGGCTATTCGCGGCCTTCGCGCGCATCTTTCCAGAGATCGATTCCGCTGTCTTCGGCATAGCGGTCAATCTCTTTCAGCTCAGCATCGGTGAATTGAAGTTTCTTGACGGCATCGAGTGAATCGTTGAGCTGATCCACATTGCGGGCGCCGATCAGTGCGGTGGTGACGCGAGGATCGCGCAGCACCCAGGCAATCGCCATCTGCGCCAGGGTCTGGCCTCGGCCCTTTGCCAGATCATTCAGGGAGCGCACACGCTGAATGTTCTGCTCGCTGAGGAATTCTTTCAGCAGCGAACTTTGCTCGGCGGTGGCGCGGGAGTTGGCCGGCACGCCGTTGAGATATTTGCTGGTCAGCAGGCCCTGCGCCAACGGAGAGAAGGCAATGCAGCCGACGCCCAGCTCCTCCAAAGTGGTGAGCAGTTCTTTTTCGATCCAGCGATTCAGCATGGAGTAGGACGGCTGATGGATGAGTAGCGGAACGCCTTGGCTTTTCAGTATTTTTGCTGCTTCGCGGGTGCGGTCGGCGTCGTAGGAAGAAATGCCGACGTATAAAGCTTTGCCCTGGTGGACGGCGGTGACCAGCGCGCCCATGGTTTCTTCCAGCGGCACGGTCATGTCCGGCTTGTGGGAATAATAGATGTCGACGTAGTCGAGGCCCATGCGCTTAAGGCTTTCGTCGAGCGAGGCCAGCATGTATTTGCGCGAGCCGCCGACGCCGTAGGGGCCGGGCCACATGTCCCAGCCGGCTTTGGAGGAGATGATGAGTTCGTTGCGGTGATCGCGAAAATCCTTGCGAAGAATATGCCCGAAATTTTCTTCCGCTGAGCCGTAGGGCGGCCCGTAGTTGTTCGCCAGATCGAAGTGGGTGACGCCGCGATCGAACGCTCGCCGGATGACGGCGCGGCCAGTTTCAAAAACGTCGGCACCGCCGAAGTTCTGCCAGAGGCCGAGAGAAACGGGGGGCAACACGATTCCAGATCGACCGCAGCGGCGAAACTCCGCCTGTTGATAGCGTTTTTCGTCGGGAACATAACTCATCCGCGTGCATCTCCTTCATGTGTGGAAGTTGGGGAAACGAATCCTGCTGGTTAGATGTAATGGTGCGCCCGACAAGATTCGAACTTGTGACCTAACGCTTCGGAGGCGTTCACTCTATCCAGCTGAGCTACGGGCGCGTCCTTTTTGAGGTTATCACGATGAGTTACTCGATGCGTTGCTGCAGGAGTCGCGTTCGTTCTTCGCGACCTTTTCCCGTGTTCAGGTATCGTTCTCGCTGCAACGCTTCCATTACGGTTGCATATTCTTCCTGATGGACGAACTCCCAAGGGCAACGATGCTTGGTGGCAATGCTCAGATCGGAATTGTGCTCTGATAGCCGCCTTTCCAGGTTCGAGGTCGCACCGGTGTAGTGCCGATTTGTAGTGCGGTTATATTACGACGCAGACAAATGGCATTTTAAGGCGATGGTACGCCCGACAACCCGCTGTGGCGGGGAACTTGTAACCTAACGCTTCGGAGGGTCGCCGCGGCGACACTCTATCCAGTTGAGCTACGGGCGCATCCCTCTTGAAATTATCACGATGGCGCGGGTGGCTTCCCAATGTCGGGCCATGCGAGGGCCAGCGGGATAGCAGGCGCAGTTTGCCTCGATTCGATTTGCGAAGCATACTGGTATTCCTGACAAACTTAAGTCATGCCGGTGGCAACGATACGAAGTGACAGATTGTAGACATTTGTGATTATCCGATTGAAAAACTTGCCAAGAAACGGCAAACTCGTTGTAGCAATCGGCATCTATTCAGAGCAACGATGAGCCCTGCAGGGCCGCATGGAATGAGTTAGGGTAGGCAGGTTCGCCCTGGTTTTCCATTCAGTTTGCGATATTTTTGACGATGCAACGTCCGATAGAGTCAAGGCTTTTTGGAGGAATAGATTGATGACGTATTCAAAGTTGCGTGGTTTGTGCGGAATTCTCTCCCTGGCTGGATCTCTGACTCTGCTTGGCTGCGGCGTCAATGGGAACAGCTACGTGCGCGTCGTGAATGCGTCTCAGGGACTATCGGACCAATGGAGCGTCCAGGCTGGCCAAACCGTCATTGCTTCGGCTCTGCCATTCGGCACAGAAGGCGTGCAACAGCAGGGCCAGTATGCGACCACGGACACCTCCGGCAATTATCGTCCGCTGGGCGCCGGCAATAATCAGCCGCTGGTGATTTTTACCAACCCGGGAACCAACCTGGTGTCCACGACGCAATCGTTTTTGAGGAATACGTCCTACACGATCGTCGTGGAAGCTGCCATGCCAAACACCATGTTCCAAACGCTCACCGACAACAATACAGCTCCATCGGGTGGAAACTATAGTCTCCGCGTGATGGATACCTCCACCATGGCCGGCCCTGTGGATGTCTATATCACCGGGGTAGGTGCTCCCGTCGGTGGATCGCCCGTGGTGGGAAACATGCAGTTTCAGAACGTGACCAACCCGTACCTGCAATTGTCGCCGGGAACACTAGAGGTACAAGTGACGCCAGCTGGCAATCCGTCCAAGGTATTGGCCATTCAGCCGTTTTCGCCGGCGTCTGGAAAGATTTACTCGATTTTTTTCTTCGATCCTCCAAACGCCTCTGCGGCGATCGATCCTCCGTCCGGTTCAGGAACAAACAAATATAGTGTGCTGGTTGTGAACGACCCGGTCTCCTAATCCTTCTCAATCGGGAAGGTTCTTTCAATTGGCGTGTCGCTTCCGTTGATTTCAAGCCCAGCAAAAAGGCCTTCGCAAAAGCGAAGGCCTTTTTTGTGAGGACGTGGGTTCACCCGATCGCATCGATCGAAAGGCGGCATCGATGCGATCGGGTGAACCGCTTAGGTTCCTTCGGACCAACCGGCCAGATATTCTTCCTGCTCTGGAGTCAGGCGATCGATTTTGCAGCCCATGGATTCGAGCTTCAAGCGTGCCACTCGGCTGTCCAGTTCCACCGGGACCGCGTAGACCGTTGGTTCGAGCTTGGAATAGCTCTCAACCAAATATTGGGCGGCCAGAGCCTGATTGGCGAAACTCATATCCATTACCGATGCCGGGTGACCTTCGGCAGCCGCGAGATTGATGAGGCGGCCTTCGCCCAGCAGGTAAATGTGGCGTCCGTCTTTCAGCGTGTACTCTTCCACGAACTCCCGTGTCGGGCGTTGCGAGGAGGAGAGTCGTTCCAGCGCCGGAATGTCGATTTCGACATTGAAGTGGCCGGAGTTGGCGACAATCGCGCCGTTCTTCATCAGCTCGAAATGTTCTTGGCGAAGGACACTCTTATTTCCCGTAACTGTGACGAACACGTCTCCGATTTTGGCTGCTTCCGCCATGCTCATCACGCGATGGCCATCCATCGCTGCTTCAATGGCGCGAAGTGGATCGACCTCGGTTACGATGACATCCGCACCCATGCCGCGCGCGCGAGAGGCCAGGCCCCGGCCACACCAGCCATAGCCGGCCACCACAAATCGAGAGCCTGCCAGCAGCACATTGGTGCAGCGGATAATGCCATCCAGCGTGGATTGGCCGGTCCCGTAACGGTTGTCGAACATGTGCTTGGTCAGCGCGTCGTTCACTGCGACCACTGGATACTTCAGCACCTTGTCTTTTGCCATTGCCCGCAGGCGAATCACGCCGGTCGTTGTTTCTTCGGTGCCTGCCAGCACTCCATCCAGCACGTCCTTGCGCTTGGTGTGGAGAATCGAAACCAGGTCGCATCCATCGTCCATCGTCAGATGCGGCTTGTGGTCGATGGCCGCCATGATGTGGGAGTAGTAGCTGTCGTTGTCCTCGCCTTTGATGGCGTAGGTGGAAATGCCGTAGTCGCGGGCCAGGGAAGCCGCCACGTCATCCTGAGTCGACAGCGGGTTAGAGGCGCAGAGCGCGATGTCGGCCCCGCCGTCTCGCAGTGTGATCATCAGATTCGCGGTCTCGCTGGTCACGTGCAGGCACGCGGAAACGCGCATCCCCTTCAGGGGCTGGTTCTTGATGAATTCCTTGCGGATGATCTGCAGGACAGGCATCGATTGGTTGGCCCATTCAATGCGGCGTTTTCCCTGGTCGGCCAGGTCGAGGTTCTTTACGTGCGAGGGTACGGTCGTCGTCGTAGCCATAGATTCTTTTCTTTCTTGGATTGAAAACACCCGCAGATCTCTGCGGTCTTGATAGGAAATA
>JAJZCA010000262.1 GCA_021798735.1 Acidobacteriota bacterium
TCTCGACAACGCAGTTATGCCACAGAAATGACGGCCTTTCCACCTATATTTTTGCCCTCGCACTCTCCCCCTCAACAGTCGGCGTGTGAGATATGCCGGCTAGAATGACGATCTTTATTTTGACTACGGTATCTGTCAATCGGCTCTAATCTAATCGCCGGAGTACTTGCCGTATTTGGAAGTATGGTGTTGCCGTTGTGGATTGCGCAACCATTTGGACAATGCAGCGCCATTCATTTCCATCCTTACCAGATCCAGTTCGCCATGGTCATAGTCGGCGATCATCATGCCCATGGAGGAACCATCGGGATGCACCAGAATCACGGACTGATCACCCGCCCGATCTGCTCCCGCCGTCTCCCTGACAAAGAGCTGCCACTGGTCGCCGAGCCTGGATCGCAATAACGCATAGAGATCCTTGCCATCGACTCCGCGTAAATTGTCGAACTCCGCCACACGCAGGTCATTCACGCCGCCGTGCGTTTTCAGGCTGGCACACATGCTGACCAGACCCATCAGGGGAATGCGCTGTGCATGAACGGAGTACTTGTGCTCCACGGCGGACACGACGGAATTAAAATCATGATCCGCGGCGGAGCATTCGGTGGAAATCAGCAAGACCGAGGCCGCCATGAGACACAAAACTTGTTTCATTTGGATCCTCCGCTCGACTCCTTCGACGCGCCCTTCCCGGTATTAATGTTAGGAATGCCGAAGTTTCCGCTGAGGTCTTTCAGGTCTTCCGGAAGAATCGAGCCGGAGATATAGACCATGTCCAATTCCTTGGGCTCGGCATCGAGAACGAACATCCCCTGGACCTCGTTGTGAACCATCTTGACGTAGATATCGGTATCGCCCTCACCTTTCCTGGAGCGCACCTTCACCATCGGATTCCAGTCCGGCCCAATGAATTGATGGCGGATGGTGTTTAGATCGTCGATTGTGTACTGCCCAGGCTGGGAGAATTCATAGTTGCGAACGTAGATTGCATTCAGGTTCTGAATCAGGCGTTGCGCCTCCGCATCGTCTTTTTCATCCGAGTGGAGAAAAAGGCCCGCGAACTTGAGCATCGTCTTGTTCATTGTGACTTCATTCACATCGGAGGCGCGTGCCGCCAGCTTTTTATCGAGCGCGACGGGAAAATCCGGTTGTGTGTCCTGGGCGACGGCAGGCAGCGCAAGCAGCAAAGCGCAGACACCCAGCAAGCCGGTTCGGCAAGCGGCGATGGATCGTTTTGTCATATTTCCAGTCATGGTGTTTCTCCCTTAATTTGCGTTTTCGTGGTTTCCGTTGTCGCCGTCCACCTTGTTGCGAACATCCTGCAACGTAGAACTGGTGATTCTGAGAGCGAGTAAAACCTGCTGCCGTGCATGTTCGCCGGCAATCTGGCGTTGCCGCTGGCGCTCAAAATAGCCGCCGATGCCAACAGACATCAGCAACAGCGCCGCGATGGCCCCTCGCACGACTCGATTTCGGATTGTCCGGATGGGCCACGGCGCCGGTTCGTGGCGCGGCAAGGCATCCAGGCGGGACAACACACGATCCGCGAAACCTTCCGGAGCCGAACGAGGCTGAAGAGCAGCTCGCAATTCCTGCTCGAAACTTTGCTCCAATTCCGGGTCGAACCCATCGTCTTCTGGAGTCTGCGATTCCCTGCCAAACTCAACCACGGAGGACCTCCTTTCGTTGCCGCGACGCTTTGGCGCGCAGCAATTTGAGTGCACGTTGCAGATGGCTTTTGACGGTCCCCAGCGGCATCGCAAGCAGTGCGGAAATCTCCATTGGGGGCAGATCCTCCTGATACCGCAGAAGTAACACCGCGCGCTGTGCCGGTGGAAGGGTTGCGACCATTTGCTCGATGCTCGTCGTCGTATCCGCCGACTCGAAGCTCGTCTGTGAAACCGCAGACCCATTGCCGCACAAAACCGTCCGTTCCTCGCAAAATTCGTCTGCCGCAAAATCTGCCCGGCTGGCGCGGCGGCGGTACGCATCGGTTGCCCTATGGACGGTAACCCGTCGCAACCAGGCCAGCAAGTGCTCCTGCGACTGCAGCCGGTCCAGGTTGCGATAGAGCGCGAGAAAGACATCCTGCGCCACTTCCTCGGCTATGCCGCAGTCGCCGAGAATGCGAAACGCAATGCTGTAGACGCGAGACTGATGCGTTTCCACCAAATCACGAAACCCTTCCCTGGACCGTGCGATGATTGCTGTCGAGGGTTTTGTGATCGCGGAATTCAACTGATCCATCCTTCCCGGAGAACTTCTCTGTACCTGCATATACGCAGATCAGGCGCCGGGAGAACGCAAAAAAATGAAGAAAATTGAAAATTTTTATGAGGGATTCCGGAAAAGGAGGAAGACTAGCGATGTTTCAGTCCAAGCTCCAGGAGCACGCCTGCAACCCGCTCGTAGTCGTGGCGCAACACTTCTTCCGAACGAAGAAAATCGCCGGGAATGCAGCGAACGCCCAAGCGCTCAATCTGTTCGATATCGGCGACAATCTGCTCCGCGCCTTCGGCGGCATAGCGTTGCCTTGCCGCGTCAGGAACAGGCGCAACGTTAACCAAGGCATAGTCGAAGATGGCTCCGCCCGTGTGTTCGTAAATACGCTCGATGTGCTGCGATGCCGTCAGGTGGAGGCTTTCATTGGATTGCGTCATCAAATTGCAGATAAAAACCCGCAGTCCGTGGGCAGCCACCAGCGACTCGGCAATGCCTTCTACCAACAAATTTGTAATTAAGCTGGTGTAGAGCGAACCCGGTCCCAGCGTAATCAGGTCCGCGCCCAGGATCGCCTCTACCGCTTCCGGCAGCGCCGGCACGCGCTCCGGCTTTAACATCAGTCGAACGATGCGTCGCTTGCTGGCGGTAATTTTGGTCTCGCCCAGGACAGTCGAGCCGTCGTCCATCAGGGCGGCCAACGTGACGTTGGAATTTGTCGCCGGATAGAGGTGTCCGCGGGTGGCAAGAATCTGCGAAGAGGTCTTGACGGCGAGAGCAAAGTCACCTGTCACCGCCGTCAATCCTGCCAGAAAAAGATTGCCGAAGCTATGGCCTTCCAGGCCTTCGCCGCTGTCGAAACGGTACTGAAACAGCCGCGACAGCAGATGCTCATCCTCTGACAAAGCGACCATGCAGTTGCGCAAATCGCCGGGCGGCAACATCTTCATGTCTCGGCGCAGGCGGCCGCTGGAACCGCCATCATCGGTGACAGTAACAATGGCGGCCAGGTCAGAGATGACCGCAGGCGGCTCGGAAGAAATGTCGGATGACGCAGCAGCGTGCGCAGGAGATTGCGTGTGTCGTTTCAGGCCGCGCAGCAAAGTCGACAAACCTGTGCCGCCGCCGATGGCAGCCACGCGCAGATGAATCCTGTCCGCCTGATCCGAAGACTCCGTTTTTGGGGGATCAGAGAGACGAGGCCCGTGAGAACTGTCTGGATGCATTTTCGTCAAATCGTACGTTCTCCAGACGCCCTTCGGCCGTACTTGTCAGGTAGCAACCGGAAGGCGCTTAAAGAATCTCTGGGTAGAGAAGCTCAGTAAAACGAGGATCGTCGGTCATCTCTTGAAAGTCCGAGTCCAGCCGGGCCTGAATACGATTTTGCGGATTCAATTCAATCGCGAGAGCCAGTTGCTGCAGGCAATCCTCGGCGCGGCCAGTCAGGGAATGCATCACGGCCAGACCATAGTGAGCATAGTCCGCCGTCGGATGCTGCTTCAGGATGGCTTCAAATTGTTCGCGCGCATCCTCGTAGTAGCCAGTGTTCAGCAACGAAATGGCGTAGTCATATTGCTCCTCGGGACTGTGAAAGGAGATGGCGCTCTTCTTCATTTGCCGTTCACACGCGGTGAGGTGAACGCGGGCGCGATCCACCAGATCGCCGGCATCGGAGGAAAGCAGGGCCTCGAGCGCAGCCTTGGCCTTCTCATACTTGCCTTCCCGCATGAGACGTACCGCTGTCTCGTAGTGCTGAATCTGCTGTTTCCGGCCTGGGTCGGAGATGGCGTCGGATTTGCCGGCAAGAATGCGAGGCATCAATGTCGTTTTCTTTTTCATGGGCGATGGCTTCATTGCAGACACACTCGTTTCATGTGTTCTAGAGGGCACGTATACCGAATGACCCTGACCCTCGTAAACCTAACAGGAAATGGCCTTATCCGCAATGGCGGCGTGGCAAATCAGTGTAGAGCCGGCAGATCGAAGCTACCGATCTTGTCCCGCCAAACACGGACCTCAGGGCTCTTGCCCGTGAGGAACAGACTCCTTTCGACCCAGCTCCGAACTACAGGGGCAAAATGATAAACTGGCGATGGAACGTTTATGCCAGAAACCATTCGCAGAAAGACGCCTACTGTCCTCATCGGCAATGTCCGGGTCGGCTCGGATGCACCCGTTGTGGTGCAGTCGATGACGAATACCGACACGGCCGACGTTGCCTCCACAGTCCAGCAGGTTGCCGCGCTGCATCGCGCCGGTTCAGAGATGGTCCGGGTCACGGTCAACAACGACGAGGCGGCCAAATCGGTTCCTGCCATTGTGGAGGAGCTGGCGCAGCAGAATGTGCATGTCCCGATCGTGGGCGATTTCCATTACAACGGGCATCTGCTGCTGAAGAAGTATCCGGACTGCGCGCGCGCTTTGGCGAAGTATCGCATCAATCCCGGAAACTGCTCCATCGGCCGCAAGGATGACGATAATTTTCGCACCATGATCGAATGCGCCGTGGAAAACGAAAAGCCGGTGCGGATCGGCGTCAATTGGGGATCGCTCGATCAAGCGCTGCTGACGCGCATGATGGATGAAAATGCGAAATCCCCAAAGCCGAAGGATGCCCGCGATGTGACCATGGAAGCCATGGTCCGCAGCGCGCTGGATTCCGCCGAGATGGCGGAGCGTTACGGGCTGCGGCACGATCAGATTATTTTGAGCGCCAAGGTCAGCGGGGTCCACGACCTGATCGACGTGTATCGAATGTTGGCCAGTCGTTGCGATTACGCGCTGCATTTGGGACTGACCGAAGCGGGCATGGGGATGAAAGGCATTGTCGCCTCCACCGCCGGGCTGACGCCGCTGCTGCTGGCCGGTATTGGCGATACCATCCGCGTGAGTTTGACGCCGAAACCGGGCGGAGATCGCACGGAAGAAGTGCTGACCGCACAGCAGATTCTGCAATCGCTGGGCATTCGCAGCTTTACTCCTCAGGTAACGGCCTGCCCGGGCTGCGGACGGAC
>JAJZCA010000263.1 GCA_021798735.1 Acidobacteriota bacterium
GCACATTTAAACCGCGGATTGCCCTGAAAATTTGCCCATCCGCAGTCCGTGGAATTGGGGAAGCCCGGCCCGTCTCGGCTTATCGCTTTGGCCTGCCAAATGCTAAGAAATAGTCGGCATTCGTACGTCCACGCCCTTCAGGAGCTTCATCGCAGTGTCAGCTACCGTTTCCCATCAGCCACATCGCATCCAGTATTCCCTGAGAAAACTGGTCCAGGGATCGAGCAGCGGCGTGTTGCGAATGGTATTTCTCGCCGCCATCGGCTTCTTTCTCATGCCATTCACGCTCCATAAGATTGGATCGCAGCAATATGGCATCTGGGCTGTCGCGATGACATTCATCGGCTACTACAGCTTCCTCGATCTGGGCCTTTCCGGGGCGGTCTTCACCCACATGGCCTACGCCTTTGGACGCGAAGATCACGAGGAAGCTCGCAACATCTACGGTGCCGGCATCCGCATCTTTGGGGCCGTCGGGCTGGTCCTGATAGCAGCTACCTTTCTGCTTGCTGGCGGTGTCTATTTTCTGAACTACACCCACGGTCGCTTGCTGGCGGAAGTCCTTCTCATCGTCGGCTTCAGTACCGCCATCAGCTTTGGCATGCGCGTCCCCTTTGGGACGCTAAACGCTGGCCAGCACTTCGACATCACCGCCTGGGTGCTCATTCTCACTGGACTCTTGCGCGCCGCGAGCACTGTGCTCGTCCTCAATGCAGGCCACGGAGTGATCGCCCTGGCGTGGCTCTCGGTAGTGACTGCGGTTCCCGCCAACGCCATTGTTCTTTGGACTGTGCATCGCAAGTATCCATTCCTCAAGATCTTTTCCTGGCCCCGCTGGAATCGCCTGACATCCAAAAAACTTTTTGGCTTCGGCGGGCCTGTACTCATCGGACAAATCGCCGACCGCATCCGCTTCCAAACCGACACGCTCACCGTCTCCTTCTTCATTGGTCTGACGGCGGTCGCCCATTACAGCATCGGCTCTACGCTGGTGCTCTACTACATGGACGGAATCGCGACCATCGTCGGCGTCTTGACGCCGGTGCTCACCATGCAGAAAAGCGTCAGCGACCACGCTGGATTTGAGCGCAGCTATTTCTCCGGAACACGAATCGCTCTCGCCAGTTCAGCCTTTGTCGCCTTCGGCATGATCGCCTGGTCACGGGACTTTGTCTCTCTCTGGATGGGCCCGGCCTTCACCGACGTGTATCCCGTCATCGTCATTCTCTCGATCGCGGTTTTTCTTGAGACATCCCAGGCCACCTCCGTCAACGCCCTCTACGCCAGCCTGCATCAAAAGGCGTACGCCGCTCTCAACATCAGCGAGGCGCTCTCCAACCTCGTGCTCAGTCTTCTGCTGGCGCGACCCTACGGCATGATCGGCGTTGCCATCGGTACATTGATTCCCAGCATCGTCTTTCGCGGCATCCTGCAGCCGATTGTGGTCCAGCGTGTCCTCCACATCAAGATCCGCGACACTGCTCTCCTCTATCTGCGCACTGGCCTTCGTTGTGCTGCGTTTCTCGTCGTTCCCTGGTTCATTACACGTCTCTGGCTACGTCCCACATATTTCCACCTGATCGCTGTCGGTATGCTTTCCACGATTGCCTATGCCGTGCCGGTATGGTGGCTGGAGTTTAACGCCGTCGGCGCCGGCAAGATCGCCGCCTCCCTCCGATCGGCACGCCGTCACGTCCTTGCCCGTTAAAGGGAGTGTAGAGTATGCGCAGTCTGTGATACAGTTCGGCATCATGCTTGACCGTCGCCGTTTTCTTGCTGTCTGCTCGCAATTGGGGTTGGCTTCGACATTGTTGCCAGGAACTCTCTACACCGTCGCCGCACAGGCACAGGCTGCGGATGCGCTTCCATCGGCCACTCCGTCTGCCTCCCTTCCTGAAATCACGCCCGAAATGATCGAACAGGCGGCCGCGCTTGCTGGCGTTCCCCTCGCCCCCGATCAGATTTCCATGATGCTGGATGCGCTGAATCGGCAGCGCGACAGTTATTCCTCGATCCGCGCGCTCCACATGCAGAACAGCGTCGCCCCTGCCTACATCTTCGATCCGCTGCCGCAGGACGCTACCGTCGAAACCCAGCGCCAGTCTCCTAAATATGGCAATCCGCCCACGGTTGGCGAGCCTCCCATCAATCTGGAGGAACTGGCCTTTGCCAACATCCCGAAACTCGCCGAATATATTCGCACCAAAAAGGTTTCTTCCGTCGCGTTGACGGAAATGTACATCGAGCGCATTCGCCGCTTCAATCCGGCCCTGCATTTCCTCATCACGCTCACCGAAGAACGCGCCATGGCCCAGGCCAAGGCCGCCGACGCTGAAATCGCTTCTGGAACCTATCGCGGCCCGCTGCACGGATTGCCGTGGGGCGCCAAAGACCTGCTTGCAGTCAAAGACTATCCCACCACCTGGGGTGCAGGCGGCTTCGAGCATCAGACCTTCGACTACGACGCAACGGTTGTGCAGCGCCTCGATGCCGCGGGCGCGGTCCTGGTGGCGAAACTGAGCCTCGGCGCGCTGGCCATGGGAGACAAATGGTTTGGCGGTCGCACCCTCAACCCATGGAACCGCCGTCAGGGATCGAGCGGGTCTTCCGCCGGCCCCGCCTGCGCCACCGCCGCCGGATGTGTCGCTTTCTCCATTGGCTCGGAAACTCTCGGCTCCATTTCCTCACCCTCCACCCGTTGCGGCGTCACCGGCCTTCGACCCACGTTTGGATTCGTGCCGCGCACCGGAGCCATGGCCCTTTCCTGGACCATGGACAAACTCGGACCCATCTGCCGTTCCGTGGAAGATTGCGCCCTGGTGATGAGCAGCATCTACGGCCCGGATGGAAAGGATTTAAGCGTACGGAATGCAGCCTTCAACTGGGACGCACATTTCGACTGGCGCACCCTGCGGGTCGGCTACGTCCAGTCTGCCTTCGAAATGCCGAAACACTTGCAGGAAACCATGCCCGCCGGGCTTTCCCCCGAACAACGGCAAAAATGGCGCAAAGATTACGACCTTCGCCGTGCCGACCGTGCGCGTACCCGCTACGACCGTACCTTCGATCTGGCGGCGCTCGATCAATTGAAAAGTATGGGAGTCAAATTGATTCCGATCGAGCTGCCGAAGCTTCCCTACGATGCCATGGCCAATCTTTTGTCCGCCGAAGCAGCCGCCGCGTTCGATGACCTCACCATGACAGGCCGAGACAAACTGCTCACCGAGCAAGGTCCGGAGGACTGGCCCAACGTGTTTCGTACGGCGCGCTTCTACCCCGCCGTCGAGTACATCCAGGCCAATCGCGCCCGCTCGCTCGCCATTCAGCAGATGGCGGCCATTTTTGGAGTTGTCGATATTATTGTCGTGCCCAGCGGCGGCGAGCAGCTCACCCTCACCAATCTCACCGGCCATCCCGCAGTCATCCAGCCCAATGGCATACGCGAGAACGACGCACCCAAACCGCCCGCCATCGATACCGGCGACGAAGATAACATCGGAGGTCCCGGCACCCCGGTCAGCATCACGTTCCTCGGCAATCTCTATCAGGACGCCAAACTATGCGCCTTCGCGTGCGCCTACCAGCGGGCCACCGACTTTTCCCAGATGCATCCCGACCTCTCCGGCATCGGCGCACTCTAGCGCAAGGTGCATGTCCCGCATTGCTTCAGCAAACCACGAGGTCGTCATCAAGCCACATCGAGGTGGTCATCCTGAGCGGAGCGAAGGAGCTCTGTATTTTTCTTTTTTCTTTCCCAATGGACGACCACACTGGAGGGATTGACAATGGCCTCGTAGGGACTTTTATCGTGCAGTCCCTACGACTTCGCGACGCTCCATATGGTTCTCGCGTTCTCTTCGGAGTTCACGGTTATGCCGTACTTTCCTGCGGAGGAAGAACAGCATGGTCCACGTGGACAGCGCAGAAAGCGTGGTGAGACCGAAGATACCAATTGCTATCCATTTAAGCAGTTGAACTTCGTTCATGCTGATTCCTCCTTTTCCCAGAACTGCTTACCTCGTTTGACTCCATACGAGGTCCATTCGCAAACCATGCCGCACAATAAAATTAAGATGCTGACACTGGCGATACCGACTATGCGCCATGCTGTTATCTGATCGTGTCTCCAGTAATCTATTGGGACAAAAACGACAACCAAGACCGCCAATTCCCGTAGATAATGCCCTCCCATGCAGAACCCGCTTTCCAATACACCCAAAGCAACGGTTCCAAAGGAGAGACGCTTTTGCACCAAGTCACGCTCCAAAAACAACGGTGCTAGTCGTTATATACACCGGAAGAGGAAGCTGCAACAGTAAATATTCCACATCAACTTCCATTTTAGATTACCTGTGGATTCAAATTGACCCACTTCCCGCCATCTCACTGAGCTGGCGCTGGTGTTCATATTCCGAGGCGTCCATTTTTGCCGCAGAAATCTTCAACCGATGCGGCTTTGCGTGTGCGTCTACGTTACGGTCAGAACGATCGTCGTCGAGGCCACCGTGCTTCCAGAAGTTCCAGTCACCGTTACGGACTGCGTCACCGGCGTTCCGCCACCGCCGGCGCTGCTGCCGCCGCCGCTACAGGCTGTAATCGCCGTCGCGGCCATCAGCCCACCCACCAGCAGCAACACCGCCATCCAGCGCGATGGGAAGAAACGCCGTTTCCGTCCCACCCCAAGCAGCGCCAATCCAAGCATCCCTGCAAACGCCATCCGCACCGGCGATCTAGAATCGTGCGGCGAAGGAGACGACTTCATCCGCGCCACCGAAGTCGCCGCCGCGGAAGAGCTGGCGCTCAGCGTGAGTGTCACCGTTTGCGCAGCGCCCGGCGTCAGGCTTACGGACGAGTTGGAAAAGCTGCACGTAACTCCCGCCGGCAGATTCGAGCATGTCAAGTCCACTGTGCCGGTGAACCCAGAGGTACCCGGTCCCGAGCTGCTTGGGCTCAGCACCACGGACGTCGTTCCCGTACCGCCCGGAGTCACGCTCACCGTAGCTGGCTTCAGAAGCAGACTGAACTGTCCATTCACCGCAATCAGCCTTGGCCACACCGCTGCCAGGGCCGCCGCGTCCACCGAACCCAATCCAGTGGCCATATCGTATCCGCTCCCCGCGTTGCAGCAGGACATAACGCCATAGCCGCCGGTATTGCCGTTGCAGTTCGGGCTTCCCGCGACACACACCACCGCATTGCTTCCCATGGTGATATCGT
>JAJZCA010000264.1 GCA_021798735.1 Acidobacteriota bacterium
CTTGTCGGTCGAGTAATCTACAGCGAACGGCGAACATAGTCTTAACTGTTTGTGTCAGCCCAGGGGACAACCCCACATCAGCCTCTGCTGTCCATCCACAACTTCATATTGATCGTCGGCACCAGACTTTAGGAGGTAGAATTTTGGTAGCTTCCACCCGCGGAGAATCGTGTCAATGAGCTCTTGTTGGCGATTGCGGTCCCATACTTCTTCGCGCTGCCAGTCGGGTATCTCGAAACGATCTCGCCGTTTGTATATCTTGTCTATGGCACGTTTTTCGGAACTCATCTTCATGGATTTCCTCCGCCTTCAACAGAACTTCGGCAGTATTTCGAATGGGTTGTTCCTGAAACATTGTAATGGCTGGCGTGGTTGCTAATTGGACGATGATGTGCCGGACTACTTAATTCGGGTTGCAGGAGCATGCGTATCTGAAACAGGAGGGCCCATCATGCCCAAAACACGTAAAGAAAAAGATTCTCTCGGCCTCATTGAGGTTCCGGCCCGCGCCTACTACGGTGCGCAGACGGCGCGCGCGGTGCAGAATTATCCCATCTCCGGCATCCGCGCCCACTCGCTGCTCATCCGCGCCATCGGCATGGTCAAGCGAGCGGCTGCCGAGACCAACAAAAAACTCGGCCTGGTCGACGCGCATCGTGCCGACGCCATCTCGAAAGCGGCGCAAGAAGTCATCGATGGCAAGTGGAACAGCGAATTTGTGGTGGATGTGTTTCAGGCCGGCGCAGGCGTCAGCTTCCACATGAACGCCAACGAGGTCATCGCCAATCGCGCCAATGAAATCATGGGTGGAAAAACGGGGGGCGGCAAGCTCGGCGAGTATGCCCACGTCCATCCCAACGACCACGTGAACTACGGCCAGTCCACCAACGATGTTTTTTCGACGGCGATGCGGCTGGGCACGCTGCTGGCGCTCGAAACGCTCTACCCGGTGCTCGATTCGCTCGCCCGCGCCTTCGAGAAAAAGGCCAAAGAGTTCGACGGCATCCTGAAATCCGGTCGCACGCACATGCAAGATGCCGTCCCGATCCGTCTTGGCCAGGAGTTTGCCGCCTACGCCGTCGCCATTCGCAAAGCTCGCGCCAACATCGCCCAGCAGGCGGAAGGTCTGCGCGAACTCGGCCTCGGCGGCTCCGCCGTCGGCACCGGCATCAACACGCATCCGCAATACCGCGTCGCAGCCATCGCCCGCCTCGCCAAGCTCTCCGGCCAAAAGCTGACCCCCGCCCGCGATATGCGCTGGGCGATGCAGTCGAATGCCTGCATGGCGGATGTCAGCGCCGCGCTGCGCTTGCTCGCGCTGGAAATTATTCGCATCTCGAACGACCTGCGCCTGCTCGCCTCCGGCCCCAACACCGGCCTTGCCGAAATCATTCTGCCCAGCCTGCAGCCGGGCTCCTCCATCATGCCGGGCAAAATCAATCCCGTCATGGCGGAGCTGGCCGCCATGGTCAGCTTTCAGGTGATCGGCAATGACACCGCCGTGGCCTACGCCGTGCAGGCCGGCCAGCTTGAGTTGAACGTGATGATGCCGACCATGGCCTACAACGTCCTGCAATCCATCACCATCCTCGCCAACATGCTGCGCCAGTTTGATGTGCATTGCATCGCCGGAATCACCGCCAATCGCGCCCGTTGCCAGATGTATGCCGAAAGCACGGTCTCCCTGGCAACTGCGCTGAATCCCTACATCGGCTACGCGAAAGCCGCGGAGATCGTCAAGGAATCCGTGGCCACTGGTCGAACCATCGTCGAGCTCGCTCGCGAAAAACAGCTCCTGAGCGAAAAGGAAATCGCCGAAATTCTCGACCCCAAACGCATGACCGAGCCGCAGGTTCCCCTAAAAGCGTCGAAGAAGCGCGACTCCGCCACACCGAGAAAACGAACGTAACGCCGCCGCGAGCATGCCCGCACGCCCGACCCTCTTCATAGGGCAGTTCAACATAGCGGGGCATTCCCACGGTTGATACCTTCCCCGATTCCCCTGGGCCAACGTTCCATCCGCAGGCGAACCGACATGGCCGTACAATGAGAGATAACACGATTCTCCCAAAGGCACGTTACACACTGAATGTCCTCTAACGGCTATCACTCTCGCTCCTCACGCAGCCACAATCTGCGTTCGCTGTTCAGCTTGTTCTCAAGCGACCTGGCCATCGACCTTGGCACGGCCAACACGCTTGTCTTCGCGGCTGGCAAGGGCATCGTTGTCAATGAGCCTTCCATCGTTGCGTTGAACAAGACCACGGGCGAAGTGGAAGCGGTCGGCAAGGAAGCCAAAGAGATGCTGGGCCGCACTCCCGGCAATATCGTCGCCATCCGGCCCATGAAAGACGGCGTCATTGCCGACTTCAAGGTCACGGAAAAGATGTTGAACTACTTTATTCAAAAAGCGCATGGCCGCAAGATGCTGGTCCATCCGCGCATCGTCATCGGCGTTCCTTCGGAAATTACCCAGGTGGAAAAACGCGCCGTGGAAGATTCCGCCTATCGCGCCAAGGCCAGCGAAGTTTATCTTGTTGAGCAAGCCATGGTCGCCGCCATCGGCGCCGGCCTTCCCATCACAGAGCCCGGCGGCAACATGGTGGTCGACATCGGCGGCGGCACCACCGACATCGCCGTCATTTCGCTTTCCGGCATCGTCTATTCGCGTTCCGTCCGCATGGCCGGCAATCAGATGGACGAAGCCATCATGAATTACCTGAAGCGCAAGTACAATCTGCTGATTGGCGAGCGCACCGCCGAACACATCAAGATGGAACTAGGCTCCGCGTATCCGCTGGACAAGCCCGTCACCCTGGAAATCAAAGGCCGCAATCTGATTGAGGGCGTGCCCAAGACCATCACCATCGACGACAGCGAAATTCGCGAGTCTCTGGCGGAATGTATCAGCACCATCATGAACGCCATTCGGGTTGCGCTGGAACGTACCCCGCCGGAGCTTTCCGCCGACATCAGCGATCGCGGCATTGTGCTCACCGGTGGCGGCGCGCTCATCAAGAACCTGGACAAACGGATTCGCGAAGAAACGGGGCTGCCGGTCTCTGTCGCAGACGATCCACTGGCCTCTGTCGTACTTGGCACGGGAAAAATGCTGTCGGATTTCCGTTTGCTGCGCAAGATCAAGATTGATTAAATTTGCCCTCCCCCCAATCTCCGCTGCTAGGTACGCTCCTGGCAGTCCGCCCATGGAGCAAAAGCAGGGCAGGTTTAATGCGGAACGATAGTAGATGGCAGGCTTTTTCCCCCAGGAAAAAGTCTACATAAGGATTTTCGGATACATCCAAGCAACCCTGCTGTTGCCCTAGCCCCATGGAATCTTTTCTCAGCCGCTACCGGAATCCTCTGATCCTGCTGGCAATCGTGCTGGTGCAGATGCTCGGTCTCGCCGTGCAGGTGCGACGGCCCAACCCCGGCCAGGATGGAAAGCAGACGCGACTCATCCGCTACTGGGTAGTGACCGTCTTTTCGCCGTTTGAGCGTGCATTTCTGTCGGTCGGCCATGGCGTCAGCCACACCTGGAACGACTATCTGGATCTGCGCCACGTTCGCCAGCAGAACCAGCAACTGCAGTCGGAATTGAACCGCATTCGCCTCGAACAATCTTCTCTTGCCGTCGATGCCCTGCAGGCACTGCGCTTGCAGAAGCTTTTCGGGTTTCAGCAGCAATATGTTTCGAAAACCGTTGCCGCTCATGTCATCGGCACCAGCGGCACGGACCTGTCCCGCGTGCTGCTGATCGATAAAGGATCGAAAGACGGCCTCAAAACCGATATGCCGGTCATCACTCCCGACGGCGTGGTCGGCAAGGTTCGCGACGTGTTTCCGCACAGCGCGCAGGTGCTGGAAATCAACGATGAGACCAGCGGTCTCGGCATCGTCCTCACTCAGACCCGACTGCGCGGCATTCTGCGGGGCAATACCGCCGGACAAACGGAAATCATCGATATCCTGCCGGATGAGCGCATTCAACCCGGCGAACAAGTTGTCACCAGCGGCGGTGACAGCGTATATCCAGCCGGACTTCCCGTGGGTACCGTGGAGCGCTTGGTCAACGACCCCGAGCATGACCCGTATGTTGCCGTGGTGGTTCGCCCGTCAGTCAACCTCTCGCGGCTGGATGAAGTCTTGGTCATCACGGCTACCCAGAACACCATGCCCACGACCATGCAGCAAGATATTGCAACCAGCGAGCAGAAGGCCGCCGATATTCTGGCCCAGCGTCTTCCCAGCGTCCCTCCGCCGCCAACCGTCGGGCCGGACGGCAAACCGATCAACGCCAATTCTCCGCCGCCTCCGGTACGTCCCCCGGCCTCGCTGCATCCAGACCAGTTCACTCCCGACGCAGTCCCTCCAGCCTCCGCACTCACTCCGGGAGCTGCCTATCCAAATCAGGTATTTCCCGCGCAAGTTCCACCGGCTTCGACGGGACACGGGAACACTGCGGCGTCATCCGACTCCACGCCTGCGGAATCTACTCCCGCGCAACCGCAGTCGAAACCCGCAACTGTGCAGCCAAAGTCGGCCACGCATTTAAATTCGATCGCGCCCGCCCAGCATCCGGAAACAGGCGCGCATCCCGGAACGCCAGTCCATCCGAAAACGAATCAGGAGCCGCGGAACTGACCATGGCCATCCTGCCGCAACGCTCGCGTCGAGAGATGGAGGAACACCGATTCCACCCGCTCGTCCTGATTCTGGTTCCGCTGATCGCCATTTTTTTGCAGGTGTACCTGCCGCTGCGCTTTCCCTCCTTCGCAATTTTGAACCTGCCCGTGTTGGTGGTCATCTATTTTTCCGTCTCGCGCCGCAGTCCAATCGGCGGAACTCTGCTGGGCCTGGTCATCGGCATCGTTCAAGACGCCATGACGCACCTGCCGCTCGGCATCAACGGCATTATCGATTGCATTCTTGGCTATCTCGCGGCCTCCATCGGCCTGCGCATCGATGTCGATAATCCCGGCACCCGCCTCATCATGAATTTCAGTTTCATCCTGCTGGCCAGCACCTTGCATGTGTTGATCCTGCGACGCCTGGTCGGAATTCACGAGCAGTGGTATGGGTTGCATGACCTGATTCGCGCCCTGGTCAATGGACTGGTGGGAGTAGTTCTTTTTGTACTGCTCGACCGCCTTCGGCAGCGCGAATAAGACGGCAAATCGGGAGTATTCTGTAGGCAACCCTTCCCCATGGCC
>JAJZCA010000265.1 GCA_021798735.1 Acidobacteriota bacterium
GCTGCTCCGCGAGGTATCGGATTTTTACCGTCCCCAGGCCGAGAGGCAAGGAGTCGTTCTTCGCCAACGATTTGAGACGGATGGCGCCATTTCAGCCTTCCGAAGCGAAATTGTACAGGTCGTTACGAACCTGTTGCTCAATGCGCTCGATGCCACGCCCGCTGACGGGCAGGTCATTATGCATCTATATCCTGCTCCACGCTGGCTCTGTGACCTCCATGCTTCCTGCGGTTATTGCCTCTCGATTGCCGATTCCGGAAGTGGTATCGCGCCGCAAGATCGAGCACGGATCTATCAGCCTTTCTTCACCACGAAAGGGGAACGAGGAACGGGCCTCGGATTATGGGTAAGCGCGGGTATCCTCGACCGCGCTGGTGGTTCGATACGCGTTTGGAGCACACGTCGGCCAGGTCGTTCGGGCACATGTTTCTCGCTCTTCCTGCCCGTCGAGCAAGCCATCTTCACACCGCTTCGCCGCCGCCGCAAAGAGTTGACGGATGTTCAGGGCGCGCGCTGAGACCAATGAAATGTCTCGCGAACAAGGCGAACCAAATGGTTGCCTCCGTTGATTTGAAGACGCCCCGATAAGACAGGCTTTTGTTGGTTCCACTCCTCAGCAATCGGCATGTGAAGAGTGGTTTATCCCGACCAGAGAGTGCGATCGTAAACCCATTCAAATAATGCTTTAACATGACCTGTCTCTGATCTGGATCACGCCAATCAGCAGCGTCAACATCCTAAGTTCGCTCAATCTCAGGAACAACTACATTCGGATCGGCACGAAATGGTCGAATTGGAGAACCTCTACTGCACAGGATTCTGCACCGACTGTTTGCACCCGTCGCTTACTGCGGTTACGGGCGCTAATCCAGAGGGTTGGCATAAGTTATTGAAAAAACAATAGTTTTTAGTTATTTTCAGGAAGATATGAGCGAGAGATCAGCAAGGTAATGGCAGATGGTGTGTCTGCCATTTCACCACTTCCGCAGAATGCGCTAAGACCAACTATACCATCTGGGCTGCGAATTTCTCCTGCCTCCAGAGCTGCCAAAGCGGTCGTTGCCTGGGGATTGGTGGGATCGATCAGTCTGTAACAACAGAGGCTTAGGCGCGGAGCCAAGGGGTACAACAGGAAATCGGTTGTCGCCATCTGAACTGACAGAGGAGACATCATCTTGTCGAACAATGACAATGCAATTCGCACTGTGCGGTTCGTGATTCAGGTACTTCACGACGGTCAACGAGGCTTGGCGGCCATTGGCGCCGAACTGGAGAATGAAACGGCCAAGCATTATCTTTTGCAAGAGACGCAGGTCCGGGCAGAGTATGCGGCGGAGTTAGAGAACGAACTCCATCGCCTTGGTGTACACGACGTGAAAGAGGGTGGCACGACGGCCGGCACCGTGCATCGCGTTTGGGCGGACTTCAAGGCAAAACTGGGCGGAGGAGATCACACATTGCTGGAGACGGCGGAGCAAGGCGAGGATGAGGCCAAGGAAGGATATGCAGAAGCCTTGAATGAAACCTTGCCGGGCAATATTTCGGAGCTGCTGCGTGAACAGCAGGCACATATCGTTGAATCGCACGACAAAATTCGCAGCTTTCGAGATAGCAAAGCGTAGTTGATCGCACCGCATACTTTTGTGGACGCAGGAATGCTGTCAGGCAGGATGAAGACAAGCCCGGTGTAAAGTTGCAGGCGCAGGTCTCAGACGTTTCATAAGTCTCTACCCATGCGCTTTGCTACAGTAGCACTAGAATGGACGCCCGCATCTTGCCCCTAATAGTCCGATCAGTCGACTTTTTTACGATTGCGTTCAGCGCCTTGTTTCCTTTGATTAACCCGCTGGGGTCGGCGATGTTGTTTCTCGGACTGGCAGGGCCAGCCGATGCAATCGTATATAGGCGGCTTGCTCGCAAGATCGCGTTCTACACTGTGCTGTTTCTGATGGTGGTCGATCTGGCGGGAGCGCTGGTTCTGACGTTCTTTGGTATCTCTCTTCCAGTCATCCAGGTTGCCGGCGGGCTGGTGCTCGCTTCAATGGGGTGGAAACTGTTGAATGAGCCAGACGTTCCGGCCGTAGCAGAGTCCCCTCGACCTTCCAGTTCGTTGCAGGCACTCGATTCGAAGGTCTTCTATCCCTTTACTTTTCCACTGACGGCCGGTCCAGGAACCGTTGTGGTGACCCTGACTCTTGCCGCTCACGCCGAGCAGTCAACCACGATCGATAGCGTTTTCAGCCAATTGGGGCTCTTTCTGGCGATTCTTGTGTTGTGCATCCTGGTCTACTTTGCCTACGGCTACGCTCCGGCGCTGGCTCGCAAAGTTTCCCGGCAGACGATTCACGGGATTTTGCGGATTATCTCGTTCATTCTGCTTGCCATCGGCGTACAAATTTTCTGGCGTGGAGCGGAGGTCTTGCTGCGGCAGGCACTCCACATTCACGGCTAACAAGTTGAGGTAGCCTTTCCTTTTTCTGCACTTAGAGAGGACCATTCGGTTCAGGCCAGGCGCAGAAAACAGCCGGGTGGGCGACATAGAAGTGGAATCATGCTGCGCGGCGTTGCTCCCAGTAGTCCTCGAATTGTCCGTTGAGATGGCAGCAGCGGAGGACCACGATGGCGTTTGCCCCTCGGACGGTCCAGAACATGCCGGACTGCTTGAGGCGGGAGCCGATTACGGTCCTGCAACCGGCTTCGATGACGCCCGAGCCGACAAGCAAGTGCTGGCGGCGAAACTTGGGGTAGCGCATGCGCTCGGTATTTCTCTCAAAGCAATATGTCTCGACGCGGATCTTTTCGATCTTCCCCTTGTCCAGCAGTCGCCGCTGGTGTTGCTTCATCCAGGCATTCTGTTTCGCAGCGTCGTTGGGATGTAACCTGCGCGCCAACTCCCAAAGATGCTGCCGCGCGTGATGGAGATCGACGATCTGAAATTGCGCCCGGGAAGTGCAGGTCGGCGAGGTTCCAGATCCATCCAGTGCCTCTCGGCAACTACGGTATTTTTGCCTCCAACTTACCGACGGATTGGGGCTAGAGCGTATCTGATTTGCAGCAGAATGGGCGGAGTTGTCGGCTACGATTCTTCGCCGATCCTCAAGACCGCGAGGAAGGCTTCCTGGGGAATGTCTACTCTCCCAATCCGCTTCATCCGCTTTTTGCCCTCCTTTTGTTTCTCCAGCAATTTGCGTTTGCGCGAAATATCGCCGCCATAGCATTTGGCGAGGACGTTTTTGCGCAACGCGGCGACCGTCTCGCGAGCGATAACTTTTGCTCCAATGGCGGCCTGAATGGCCACCTCAAACATTTGCCGGGGGATCAGTTCGCGCATTTTGGAAACCAGCGCCCGGCCCCGATCGTATGCAAACTCCTGATGCACGATGATCGATAGCGCATCGACCGGCTCGCCGGAAACGAGGATATCGAGCTTCACCATGGGCGATTCCCAGGTGTCGGACAAGTGGTAGTCGAGCGATGCGTAGCCGCGCGAGATGGATTTGAGCCGGTCATAGAAATCCAGCACGATCTCGTTCAGTGGCAGCTCATACGTCAGCATCACGCGCGTGGGGCTCACGTATTCAAAATTTTTCTGTCGCCCGCGTTTATCTTCGACTAGTTTCAGGATGCCGCCGACGTACTCTTCATTGGTCAGGATGGTGGCGGTGATCACCGGCTCCTCAATCTTTTCGATGTTGGTCGGATTCGGCCAGCGCGAAGGGTTGTCGACTTCGACGACGCTGCCGTCGGTCAGCGTGATGCGATAGCGCACGCCCGGCGCCGTGGTGATCAGGTCGAGATTGAACTCCCGCTCCAGGCGCTCCTGAATAATTTCCATGTGCAGCAATCCGAGAAAGCCGCAGCGGAAGCCGAAGCCGAGCGCGACCGAACTTTCCGGCTCAAAGAAAAACGAGGAATCGTTGAGGCGCAACTTTTCCAGCGCCTCGCGCAGCAGCGTATGCTCGTGCGCGTCCACGGTATACAGGCCGGCAAAGACCATCGGCTTGATATCTTCAAAGCCGGGTAACGCCGTGGCGCAAGGGTGGGCATCGTGAGTGATGGTGTCGCCGATCTTGGCGTCCGCCACGTTCTTGATGGTGGCGACGAAGAAGCCGACTTCGCCGGCGGAAAGTTCCTGCACCGCAACCGGCTTGGGAGTCTGCACGCCGATGGATTCAACCTCAAACGATCGGCCGTTCGACATGAGGCGGATTTTTTCTCCGCGCTTGAGTCGCCCATTGATGACGCGTGTGAGCACGATGACACCACGGTAAGAATCGAACCAGGAATCGAAGATGAGCGCCTGCAGTGGAGCTTCCGCGTCGCCGGTGGGAGGCGGCAAGCGATGCACGACGGCTTCCAGTACGGCCTCCACGCCCAGGCCTGTCTTGGCGCTGATCGGCAGCGCGGCGCTGGCATCCAGGCCAATCGTCTGCTCAATCATTTCCTTGCTGCGTTCCACATCCGCGCTGGGCAAGTCAATCTTGTTGATGATGGGGATAATGTCGAGGCCGTTATTGATGGCGATATGGGCGTTGGCCAGGGTCTGCGCCTCCACGCCCTGGGTGGCATCGACCACCAGCAGCGCGCCTTCACACGATGCCAGCGAGCGCGAAACTTCGTAGGAAAAATCCACATGGCCGGGGGTGTCGATGAGATTCAGCTGGTAGGTCTCGCCGTTTTTCGCCTTGTAAGCCATGCGAACGGCATGCGCTTTAATGGTGATGCCGCGTTCGCGTTCCAGGTCCATGTCATCCAGCACCTGGGCCTGCATTTCGCGCGCGGACAGCGAGCCGGTCAGTTCCAGCAGGCGGTCGGAAAGCGTGGATTTGCCATGGTCGATATGGGCAATGATGGCGAAATTGCGGATGTGTTCTCGATCCATGAAGGAAGGCCGGTTGGCGGAAAAGGAACGCCCCTTACGCCGACTGCGATGGGCGATTGGAAGCGCATCTCTTCATCTGAGTTTACCATCACGGCACGCTGCCTTCGCAGATGACCGGCGCAGTTCTGTACCAGCGTGCGGGCGATGGCCATACAATGGAAAACGAACGACCCTGATATCTATTGATGAAATATTTCCTTCTCCCGATTGCGAGCGGACTGCTCCTCTTGCTCTGCGGATGTCCGGCGCAACAGCCGGGCGCACCCGCGGGCGCATCGCCGCACGCGACAGCGCCAACGCTGGGCAGCGGTACGATGGCGACGACG
>JAJZCA010000266.1 GCA_021798735.1 Acidobacteriota bacterium
GTCTGCGTAGTTTTGCCCAGCGATAAGGTCACGGGAACGGATACAGGCTGATTGACGTGGACTGCAATGTGGCTGACAGTTGTGGTTTCGAAGCCAGTTGCCTCCACCGTGACCGAATAATGGCCGGTCGCAAGCAGCGGCGCGGTGAACTGCCCCTGTCCATCGGAACTGACGCTGCGTTCGACCAGATTCTGGTCGGTGTTCCTGATCGTCACCCTTGCGTTGGGCACAGCAGCGCCCGAGGAATCGTGGACCACGCCATCGATCGTACCGGTCAGATTCTGGGCGCGCAGCATCCCAGACAGCACTATTAGAAAAAGAGCGGCACACAGGAGCCAGCGGAATGTAACTTGAAAATGCAGCGGCCTCATTACGCAATACCTCACAGATTCAAAAAGGTCTTCTCTTTATTTGGTTTTCATTAACAACGAAAAGTAAACTCCCTATTTCCACTTTTTGTCAAGCATGCCCACGATGGCCGTTTTCTCGTCGAGTGCCCTTGGCAGGCGCAATATTTCAGATCCTTATCTCGCTTCGCGGAGCTTCCGCAATAGCTGCGCGCAAGGGTCGGGTGCGTCTCCACCTGCAGACCGTCCTGAGCCAGCATGGAACTCGCTGCCGCTCCTGCTGGCCCCGATCCGGCGACGCTATTGTTTCAAATGTTTTGGATCGATGCCCAAACTGGAGCATCCCTGCCGTTTGGCTCTCAACCAAAATGCATTGTTCAAGATACAAGCTGTAATACACGACTTGAATAAAGTCGTCCATGCCGTTACTCCATAAGACAGGCGAGCTTACCTTTTTCCAACTCCCGCCTGGAAGGAACGGCTTTGTCCCAACAGGGAAGCGTTCGCCTGAGAGCGCAGGATGATAGATTTCTGCAAAGGCACATTCACTGAGGAGTCTCCCGCATAGATGATGAACTTTCCGGGGTCTACTGCCCATCGATGCCCAGTTGTATCGTAGTACGCAAACGAGCGCCGATCGAGATGCAAAACCACATGCCTGCTCTCTCCCGGCGCCAGTGGCACCCGGGCAAAGGCCTTCAGCTCTTTGAGCGGCCGGCTTACCTTCGCCGAAGGATCTCCAACGTAGATCTGTACGATTTCATCGCCAGCGCGAGCGCCGGTATTCTTCACATTCAAAGAAACTTCGACCGGCTGTCCAATGGCTGCACCTTCAGGAAGGACGTTCAGATTGCTCAGAGAAAATTTGGTATAGCTCAGTCCATATCCAAACGGAAACTGCGGCTTGACCGTGGATTGGTCGTAGTACCGGTATCCCAGCAGCAGGCGCTCCTTATAATCGACGCTCTCTTGACCTGCCTTCGGATAGTAGCTCTTGTACACAGGACTCTGCTCCCAGCTATGGTCCCAACTGATTGGCAACTTGCCCGATGGGTCCGTGTCTCCGAACAACACATGCGCAAGGGCCGTGCCAGCTTCCTGGCCGGAATACCATGCTTGCAGGATGGCGGGAACCTGGCCCATCCAACCCCGCATATCGACCGCACCGCCACTGGTCAGCACCACGATGGTATGCGGATTCGCCTCCACTACCTGTCGAACCAATTCCTCTTGCCCGAATGGAAGATTGAAGCTGCGATCTTCAGCTTCACGCTCCAGATCCTGATTGAAGCCCACACATAGGACCACAGCATCCGCATGCCGTGCAAGGTCGATGGCCACGGGATTGACGATATCGCTGTTGGCAATAATACCCAGCCCAAATAAGTCTCCAGCGCCCCCACTCAGCCACGTTCCTCGGCGATATTCAATACGGACCCGATACACCTGCCCGGCGGTAAGCTGGACTGGATTCATCGGCGTTCCGTAGGGTTCCACACCATGCTGTTCAAAGACCAGTTTGTCGTCCAGATAGACGCGGACGGAGCGGTTCCCCATTGCCGAAGAAACAATGGAATATGGGCCACTGGATTTGGGACTGTAGTAGCCGGTCCAGCGAGCGGAAACTGGAGAGGACCTCGGACATCCTCCGCGCCGGGTGTCGCACCACTTGAAGTCTAGAATTCGATCAATACGTGTGACGACCGGAGGCCCCGTCAAATTCGGCGTGCTGAAATATTCCGCCTGGAGACCGCGCCGCTGTTGACCCGAAGCATCTGTAAATACGGTCCGATCGTAGATTGCAGAGGGAAACAGAACTCCGGGGTTCCATGTCACATTTGCCTTTGGTCCAAGATAGTTCGCGATGCCCGTATAGAAACTGATGGGCTGAAAACCTTCAACATGGGCACTTCCGCCGCCCGTCGGCACGGCGGGGTATGCATCCGGACCGATGATGGCAAGTGTGTGTCGGCGCATGGAACCTAGGGGCAGCATGCGGTCGTCGTTCTTCAGCAGCACCATCCCCTCTTCCGCCACCTTCCGCGCAACCATCCGGTCCGTTTCGTCGTACAGCGGAATCGAGAGGTCCGGTCCAGCTTTTCCGCTCAGCAGACCATACTCGATCTCTTTGCGTAAAATGCGGCGCACCTTATCGTCGATGACGGACTTCGACACTCTTCCGTCTTGGATCGCGGGAATTAGAGTGGCGGCATTCATAAATCTGGCCCTGGGCGTCTCCAGGTCGAGACCGGCATTGGCCGCCGCGACTCCATCGTAAGTTGAATTCCAGTCAGGCATCAGGATCCCGTCGAATCCCCAGTCCTTCTTCAGAATGTCCGTATCCAACCAATGGTTCTGCGACATATGCTGGCCGTTGACCAGGTTGTGAGAAACCATGACGACAGCCACATGGGCTTCTTTTACCGCAGCTTCAAATGCGGGCAGGTACAGTTCACGCAGCGTCCGCTCATCGATTCGAGAGTCGAGGTCAAACCTATCAAACTCCGAATTGTTGGCGACAAAGTGCTTGACGGTGGCCATTACGTCCTGACTTTGGATACCCCGGATATCGCTCACCGTGATGCGCGAGGCCAGATAGGGATCTTCGCCGAAATATTCGAAGTTGCGCCCGTTCATTGGCGCGCGGTAAATATTCACTCCGGGGCCGAGGATAATGTTCACTCCACGGGCACGTGCATCCCGGCCAAGATGCTGCCCCTCCTGTTCTGCCAGGGACTGATCCCATGTGGCGGCAAGCGCAATCCCCGCCGGATATGCCGTGGAAGGCTCCACATTGCGCAGACCTTGCGGGCCATCCGACATCCTGACCGCTGGCAAGCCAAGGCGGGGCATGCTCTGGAGAAACATTCCGTTCCCGCCGATCAGATGAATTTCATCCGCAAGCGTCATCTGTCCCAGAAGATCGTTCACCCTTTGCTCGACTAGAGGCGAATCGAGAGGATCATTGCCATCTACCGAACCGGGCGGCTGAGCCAAAGCTCTCTGGCTTGCAAAGAATACTGCGATGGACAGCAATAGTAAAATTCGGGGCCACAAGGGAGTTGCAGCGCTTCGCCGCTGCATGCGTCGATGGGAGGCACTGAGAGAATCAAAAAAATTGCACCATATTACTCTTCGCATTTCATCCATCTTTTAATTCTCCTGATTGACTCGTGCTTCGCTCGTGAGCAAAAACTCAGATATTCTGCTATATTGTTTTGTTTAACGCGTAAACATGTTCAATAAACCATATCGACTTCCATCTGTCAAGATTAAGAAGTGATGGGACGGAACAGCGGAGAAGAGTGCAGTCCTTGGATCATTTAACAGATAGCTGTAGCCCCTAACACTAAAATCTCTTGAAACTCTCATTAGGTGACTGACTGTCTATTTAATTTGTTTTGTGTTGCGCCATAAGCTCCAATTTGTGATAGTGTTTGTGACGTGTTCTGCCCAATGGTTTTCGCGGTGGTGAGCCGAGCATGCAGCGTTCTAGTAAGACACAAGGAGTGTTGATATGATTGAGCAGAAATTGACACGGCGTGGGTTTCTCGGGTCGTCCGGGGCGGCCATGCTAGGGGGTCTGGCCTCCCAGGTTGCCGGTCAGTCTGGAGCTGGCGAGAGAGGATCGACGCAGGCATCTCAAGAACTGCTGCAAAAGCAGGCCCACACGCAACCAAACCTGATTTTGTTCATGCCGGATGAATTACGAGCGGATGCCCTGGCCTGCTATGGCAACGCTCTGACGCGCACGCCAAATTTCGACAGGCTGGCGCAGGAAGGAACGCGATTCGCGAATTGCCACGTACAGTTCCCCGTCTGTGGCGCCTCGCGCTGTAGCTTGTTGACCGGATGGCCGACAAGCGTGCGCGGCCATCGCAGTCTGTTTTATTTCCTGCGCCCCAACGAGCCGAACATGTTCCGCTATCTTCGCCAGGCTGGCTACGACGTCTTTTGGTACGGCAAGAACGATGCATTGGCAGCCGAGTCCTTCTATCAGAGCGTGACGATGTGGAATTACCCCGACCCTCGGCCGGTCAGGATCGCGGGGGAACATCATAAATCACGATCCTCCACAGGAAAAATTATTGGTCCGGATACTTTCATCGGCCATGCCAAGGGAGACCGCACCGAAACACCAGAGTACGGTCACATCCAGTCTGCGATTCGCATTCTTGAACGTAAGGAAACGGACCGCCCTTTTTGCATATTTCTTCCACTGTCCTCGCCACATCCACCCTATGCTTCGCCCGAGGGGTTCAATACGATGTACAGCCCTGCGGACATCCATGGATTGCGGCCCCGCGATCTTCCCCGGAAGCCAAACTATGTCGCGGCCATTCGCAAGGCCTACGGGCTGGATGGCCTACCGGAAGACACCTTCCGCAAGGTGCGCGCACTGTATTACGGAATGGTCACCTACAGCGATTGGCTGATGGGTGAATTGCTCGAATCTGTCGAACGCACGAACCACAAGCGGGACACGGCGGTCTTTCTTTTGTCCGACCATGGTGATTATGCGGGCGACTACGGGCTGGTCGAGAAATGGCCCAGCGGCCTCGAAGACGTTCTCACGCATGTGCCTCTTATCGCCAGCGTTCCCGGAGGGACACAAGGAAATAGCTCGGAGAACATCGTCGAATTGTTTGACGTCATGGCTACATGTCTGGATCTCGCCAACACGCAGGCCCACCATACCCACTTTGCCCGCAGTCTGATGCCACAGATTCATGGGGGAGCCGGAGATCCCAAACGCGCCGCGTTTTCCGAAGGTGGATATAACCAGTACGAGCCCCAGTGTTTTGAGGACAATGCGACATTAGGCTCCCTGTACTATCCCAAAGAG
>JAJZCA010000267.1 GCA_021798735.1 Acidobacteriota bacterium
GAAAGTCGAGTTCTCCGACAGCCAGCAGCAACCTCATTCCGGCAAAGGGCCGTATGCAAAAGAGGGTCAGCAGGGTACGCTCACGCTGACGCTGGATCCAAGCGGCAAAAACCAGTGGACTCCGCACCTGCACCCTGCGGCAACCGCGCCTGCGGGAGAGTAAAGCGGATTTCCTATATCGTCATCCAAGTTCAACAAGAATCTGCGCGCTGCGGCGATACTGTTGGCTTGAGCGGGACGGCTGGCTTCCGCAAGCCCGCTACTTGTTCGACAGGGCCATCCCAAACACGGGCGTTGTTGCACGGATAGGGTAGAAATCGGCTACTCTGGGCACAACCCGTCGCAGCGGGGCCAGCACATTCTTTCGATTGCTGCACGAGGAAGGTTGGATTGGCAGAAGAAGACCGATTACGGCCGACGCGCTCTGGTTGAAACCGCGATGGGCCGCTACAAAGCCATCCTCGGTCCTTGCCTTCGGGCGCGCAGCTTCTCCGGCCAGCAGGCCGAAGCGGCTGTCGGCGTGGCCGTCCTCAACCGCATGCTTGGCACCGGACGCCCGAACTCCGTTCGCCGTCTAAACATCGCAGCGTAATCAATCTGGGGTATGGGGGGACTTGACCTTCGCTCGATCCGTGCAACAACACTCCGGGAAAGGATGACTATGTCCAGTGAAATCAACCGTTCAATTCGCAGAAAATGCTGTCTTGGACAAGAGTGATGGTATCTACAAACAAAAAACGACTACAGTCAGACGGTCACTTTTATGTCTTGCGCCGTAAATCATTGATTCAGTTGGTGGGCGAGGCGGGAATCGAACCCACAACCCCCGGCTTAGAAGATGCCGCATTGCGCTTTTCTGCCATTTACCATCCTTTGCCATGATGTGACATTTAGCCAATGAAAATGCTGGTATCAGGCGTTTTCGAGAGGGAAGACGTTACTGCGGAATACTGCCGTTTTTCATTCAGAGGGGGTACAAAAGTGGGCACAGTGGATTTTCTCGCCGATCCTTACGAAATCTCACCTAATTTTCAGGCGCGACGCCAGCGCGGGCATGGTTCAGGGCGAGCAGGCGTTCCAGCAGTTCGGCATCCGTCAGAGTGACGGGCCAGCCATAGGAGGCGAAGACGGCCTCGTCCAGCTTGCGATGCGCATTCACCAGCCAGTCCGGGCGTTTGTTGTATAGGTTCGTCAGCGTGCGCTTGCTCAGTTCCTCTGGGGTAGCGTCGGGTGGATTCAGCCACGCATCGCGTTTCTCTACCAGCTCACGGGCGGCGGCGGAGATGGCTTCCACCAGCGGCGAGTCTTTCGGTTCATGGCCCGGTGGCCACGGGAATGGGAACGTCTCGAATGTGGAGCTGGGAGTATATCGAAACCCACTCTCAACTTCACGCAGTTGAGTGCCTTGAGCACGCGCCCAAACCTCGTGAATACGCGAATGGAGCACGCCAAAGAAGTAATCATCCTCGCGGGCGAAAATATATAGTGCATTATCGGGTAAATATCCCGGCTGAAGCCATACAAACACGCGATGCTTTGCCACACGAGGCGTAGCTATATATCTCTCCAGTTCTGACACAGCGTCCAGCATTTCGGAGCCAGGACGACGGTGAAGCCACCAATGATCCCTTAAGTGCCACGCTTTTCCCTTCGCCTCAGCTTCAAGACGTTCTCTCTCGATTTGTTGAGCCAGGTACTCGAATGGCCATTCATAAGCGGAGGCTTGCTCCCGTGTCATTCCACGAAAATTTATAATCCACATTTCGCGTGAGCGGCCCATAATGTCTGCGGCGTTAAACCACTGGCAGAGAACGTCTGAGTTTGGCCGACCATTCACATTCTCTGGGGCTGCAAGCATTCTGTGAGCGACTTCTGCATCAAGATCAAATGGGCCGCCCTTTTCGTTTGCACGAAAGCAGAGATTCGCATTTTCTCCGAGAGGAACGGCAGTAGTTGTGTTCGCTTCGCTGGTGAGATTGGAATGGATCAGTGGAACTGGCTTTCCGTCTAGGAGATGCTCCACTTGCGAACCATCATCGAATCCAATCATTGAAACATGAACGTTTGCACCATCAAGTATCCAGTCTCGGTCACTCCATGCCAAGAATATCCCGCAGCGTTCAAGAATCCGATCCAACACTGTACGATTTGCGCCGCCGCGTATACCTTGCGTGGCAAGCAGGCCAGCTCGCTTCGTCTTTCCTGTTTCGATTTGTTCGCGCGCCTTCTCAAACCAATATGTGACCAGATCGGCTTGTGGCGGAATCCGACCTTCATAGACGCGATATAGAGAATCAACATATTTATCGCCAAGTCTCTGCCGAAGCAGATGGCCGCCAAGAAACGGCGGATTGCCGATGATGCAGTCGGCTTGCGGCCATTCCGGTTCGACGGGCTTGCCGTCACAGTCATGCGTGAGAATGGCGTCTCGATGCTGGATATTGTCGAGCTTGCGCAGAATCGGCTCCGTGGGCACGCCCATGCCGTGTTCCTGTAGCCATTGCAGGTAGCCAATCCAGACCACCACGGACGCCAGTTCATGCGCGTACACGTTCGTTTCCAGACCGTAAAGCTGCGACGGATGCACCTGCTCCGGCAGGACGGTGGGCAGGCCGTGATGCGCGGCGAACAGACGCGCCTCCTGCCATAAATCCAACATGCGTTTCAGCGCCAGATAGAGAAAATTTCCGCTGCCACAGGCCGGGTCCAGCACGCGCACGCGGGACAACTCCTGTACCCATGCGTAGAGCGTCTCCTGCATTTTGTCGCGCAGCTTGCTGTAGGCCGCGCCTTTGGCTTTCTCCGCGGCTTCCGCCAGCGCCGTGGCTTCCGCCTTCACCTGTTGCCAACGAGCGCGCAGCGGGGCCATCACAACAGGCTCGACAATCAGCAAAATATCTTCCGCGCTGGTGTAGTGCGCGCCAAGCTGCGAACGCTTGTCCGGGTCAAGGCTGCGTTCAAACAGCGTGCCAAAGATGGACGGTTCGACATTCGACCAGTCCAGCGCGGCGGCCTTGCGCAGAGCCGTCATATCCGCAGAGGTCAGATCGAAGACTTCATCATCGGCAAACAGGCCGCCGTTAAACCATGCAATGTCGTACACGCCAAAACTGTTGCCGCTGGTGGACATTGCGCCGAAGAGTTGCCGAAGCTTGCGCGTAAAGCTCTGCGTGGTGCTCCTGTCCTGTTGGATCATCTGGCGAAAGAGATGATCCGGCAGGAGTCCGATGCTATCGGCAAACAAGCAGAACAATAGGCGCATGAGAAAGTGCGCGGCCCGTTCCGGGTCTGTGCCTCTATCGCGCAAGCTCTTGGCAAGGGAGCTAAACTCCGCCGCCGCCTGCTCCGTGACACGCGCGGCGGCCCGCTCTGGCCTCAGCAGTTCCGGCTCCGTGAAGACAGCGCGAAGGACTTCCAGCGGCGGCAGGGCGCAATTGGCCGTGGGAGCCGGGGAGAGCAGATCGTCTAGCCGGAAGCTGTATATCTGCTTTTTCGTGTCAGTGAAGTTGGTATGGACTTCAAAACGCTCTTGGTCGCAGACCACCAGCAGCGGCGGATTTTCCAGATCCTCGCGGTAATCGGCAAGCTGCGCGTAGGCGGCTTCCAGGTCTTTATGCTTACCCTTGTACTCCCATGCGAAATGGCCGCGCTTCCACACGTCCGCGTACCCCTTGCCGCCTTTCAGCTTGGAGACGTGCTTCTCAAAAGTGAAGGTATCGCCGGTTGGATCGGCGGCGGCGGGATGCGATTGCCCAAGCAAATCGCAGAGGTCGATGAAATGCGACTGCGCAGCGGCCCGCTCGGAAAGCTCACTGGCTTTCCATCGTTCGATAAATTCCGGCAGAGCAAGAGATGTGCGGGCCATGGGAAGCTACGCCCAATCTTACAGAGGGAGTCGCGCTTTGCGAAGGAAAAGACGCGGGGAAGCAAGGCGGCTGGTGGAGAATCGGGAGCAGGCCGGGGCAGCCATTCGGAGCGTGCGGCTGTGGTGCGAAGGGATGGCTGTCGAGGGCTGCTGGGTTGACCATGCCGACAGCGCGACTTGCAGATCGTCTCTGCGCGATTGAACGCTTCGCGGCTTGTCTTACTTCACAGCAACGCAGCCTCGTGCCTTCCAGCGTTTGTGAGATGGCTTTGTGCGGAGCCTTGTATCGCTGTCTATTTTCATTTGCAAAAGCAAAAAATCTGAGTTTTGTGGATACGAAAGTGTCACTCCATGGCGGTCTATGGATCGCTTCATTCTAGAGATTTACCCACCCTACCCCCTGCTGGTGTTCACTGGCGCTCCGCTCGCCAATCGGCCTTGCATTTACATTCACGCGCAAATCGTTCCTCGTTGCTGCTTCCATCCCATAGATCGCCATTGCCATTCACGCAAATAAATCCGTCTGCGCTGCACTTCCCGCAGGAGACAAACTTCGTAGCATTCGCTTTTGCTGCATCTCTCTCCTCAAAGATCAGGACATCAATCTCCCGCTGAATTTCAGCGGGTTTCGGAAAGAAATCCAGCTTGAATTTCAGGCGGTTTACCGCAGCCTTAAGGCGAGCAAATCCGTATTTTTCGGCAAGCGATACCCAAATTGTCATCCACTCGGACGCGGTGATTTCCGACAGGTCGGCGTGAGGAAAGCAGCCAACAGTACCTAGCATCAGTTCTGATACTTGCTCAGAGCTTCTGGGCCGCTTTTTGAATGGCAGCACGGCTTCGTTCCTGCTTTGCAGTGGCAGTGCTAATTTTCCGATTGGCTCCATTGGTTTCTCCAGTTTGCCTGTATTTGTCTTGCTCTTTGGCGAGCCAGCTATTCACGCTGGAAAGAATGCCCCGCCTTGTCTTTCGTTTTTCTGGATGCGAGTCTGTCCAGCCCGCGTAGTTGCGGAGTTCCTGCCGCACATCCACAGCCGGGTACAGTTCTTTCCAGGTAGTAACCGGCCTTTCGTCTATCGAGTATTCGGTCTTGTCATTCAAAGGCAGAGTTATAAAGGCTGGTGAGGCGGTGGGAACCGCCTTCGCGGTGAGCGCAAGAGTCTTTGTATTTGCTCTTGTATTTTGTATCTCTAAGTGTGAATGTGACTGTGATTGGCACGAATCATGCAATGCTTGAGAACTGCCTGAAGCTTTTCTCGAAGCATTCTTTTCCCATCTCGCCTTCGCAGCATTTTTCGCCTTACTTTTCGCCAATAGGCGCTTTTCG
>JAJZCA010000268.1 GCA_021798735.1 Acidobacteriota bacterium
TACGAGGCGTTTGTCCACGTCATCGACTCCATGTTCAATCAACATGCGAAGTGGCTGGAGAAATGCAAGTCCGAAGTGAAATGGCGTGCTCCCATCTCGTCGCTGAACATCTTGATTACCTCGCTGGTCTGGCGTCAGGACCATAACGGTTTCACCCATCAGGACCCAGGGTTTCTCGATGTCGTGACCAACAAGAGCGCTGCCGTCACGCGCATTTATCTGCCGCCCGATGCCAATTGCCTGTTAAGTGTCGGCGATCACTGCTTGCGCAGTACCAATTACGTCAACGTGATTGTTGCGGACAAGCAGCCTCACCTGCAGTACCTGGACATTGATGAAGCGGTACGACATTGCACCAAGGGCATTGGCATCTGGGACTGGGCCAGCAACGATCAGGACACGGAGCCGGATGTGGTGATGGCGGCAGCCGGAGATATCGCCACCATGGAATCGCTCGCGGCCGTGGCAATTCTGCGCGAACATTTTCCAGAGCTGAAGATTCGTTTTGTCAACGTGGTCGACCTGTTCAAGCTGGAGCCGGACACAGAACATCCGCACGGATTGTCGAGTCGCGATTTCGATTCGCTCTTCACGCAGAACAAGCCGATCATGTTCAATTTTCATGGGTATCCATCGCTGATTCACAAGCTGACGTATCGACGCACGAATCACGACAATTTGCACGTACGCGGCTATAAGGAAAAAGGGAACATCAACACGCCTCTGGAACTGGCTATTTTGAACCAGGTAGACCGGTTCAATCTCGCAATCGACGTGATTGACAGGTTGCCGAAATTGAGCGCAACCGGGGCACATACGAAAGAATGGCTGAAAGATCAAATCACAGACGCGATCGGCTACGCGCATGAAAATGGCATCGACAGAAAGGAAATTCGAGAGTGGAAGTGGCCCCTGGGATGAGACCGCGCCTGCAACAATTGCCGATCCTTGTTTTTAACGGCGGCTCTTCGTCGATCAAATTTTCCATCTACGTTGCCAACGGCACGGCGCTCACCTTGCTGAATTACGGAGAGGCCGCCGGGATCGGTACACCCAAGCCGCAGTTTCATTTTTATGCTTTTCGGAATGGAGAACGTGAAACTCTGGTGTCTGAATCCGCGCCGCAAGACCTTGGCTCGACTCGCGATGCCATGCGAAAGATTGCCGTACTGCTGCATCAGCCGGGATTGACGCGCCCTGCCGCCATTGGTCATCGCATCGTTCACAGCGGACCGAATCTGCACGCGCATCAGCTCATCACGTCGGCAGTGTTGCTGGAAATTGAAAAGGCGACCTGTTTCGCTCCGCTGCATCAGCCGATTGGACTTGAAATTATTCGTGAAGCGAAGGAGAGTTTTCCTGGCGTGGACAACTATGCCTGCTTCGACACGGTCTTCGATCAGGATTTGCCTGAAGTCGCGTCGATTTATCCGCTGCCCAAGGAGATTCGCGATCAGGGTGTGCATCGCTACGGCTTCCACGGTCTATCGTGCGAATCGATTCTGGAGCAGTTTCAGGATGGAAGAGTACCGTTTCCGGCTTTGCCAGGCAGGGTGCCAGAGAGGCTGATCTATGCCCATCTGGGCAGTGGGGCCAGCGTAACCGCGATTTGCGAAGGAAAAGCCCTCGACTGCTGCCTCGGCCTGACGCCTTGCGGCGGCGTCATCATGGGAACTCGTCCCGGCGATCTCGATCCAGGATTGGTCTTCTATCTGATGCGCCTGCAAGGGGGCAGCGCCGCTGACGCAACCGATGCGGTCGAGCAGTTGCTGAACAAGCGCTCCGGCATGCTCGCACTTTCCGGTCTCTCGAACGACATGCGCCTCCTCCGCGATGCCGAAAAAAATGGAAATGCGCAGGCGGCGCTAGCCATTGCGGCGTTCGCGTTATCGGTCAAGAAGATGATCGGCGGCTACGTTGCGTTGATGGGAGGTCTGGATGCACTGGTTTTTTCCGGTGGCATCGGCGAACGCGATCCGATGACTCGCGCCCAGGTCTGCGCTGGCATGGATGCCTTTGGACTGGTCCTCAATCCGGAGGAGAACGATCCCACGCATGCAGGACCGAAGACCATCAGCCAGAAAGGATCGAGGATTGCCGTCTATGTTCTGCCGGCGGATGAAGACCGCGTAATTGCCAGCCATGTCGCGCGACTGTCAACCGAAGAATAAGCGGAACTAGCGCTAGTTCATCGCCGCCCACAGGCTTGGATCGATGTGGGAAAACACGCTATCCTGAACTTCGATCTTGCTCAACGCCACCTCTTCATCGGGACTGAGCGTGCCGCCGCCAGTGTGCAGTTGCCACATTTTCTCAATGGCGCGGAACGAAGCCAGGTGTTCGTTGAAGCGGTATTCGGCATAGTCCCGCGCAGCTTCCGTCGTAATCAAAAACTGCCAGTCGGAAGATTCCAGCAACAACAATTCCCGGCACAACTGCTTCAGAATGCGTTCTCCCTGCGGATGATTTTTCCAGTGGTCGGAAGTGGCGGCATCGCGCACCGCGACTTCCGCCGGGTACAAATATTCCCACGTCCAGCGCGTATCCGAATTGAGCCAGACTTCGTGGGTACCGTTCTTCCCCCACGAACCCTCCGGCAACGCAAGAAAGGTGTCTGGTCGATGGCGATCGAGATATGCAGCACAACTGGTTAGCGCAACCGGGACCTCCGCACGGGCCATGATGCGCGCCACATGTTCCAGCCACATCGGGCCTTCAAACCACCAGTGACCGAACAGTTCGGCATCGAACGGAGATGTCAGGATGGCCGGTACGTGATCTGTAAAACTGGATCTGAGGGAATCGACCAGCAAACTGACATAATGTTCCGCGTGCGACTTTGTCCGTGCCGCCGCTTTCTCCGGGAAGTACGGCGTTTTGTAGGCCATGTCGATTTTCGGGCCGGTCACTTGCCAGTAGCGATGGCCGCCAGGAAAGCGCTTCTTGTGAAAGTCGAGATAGTTGCTGTCGCCTGGATATCCGGCGTCTCCGCTCCAGACCTGCAGTCCGGTCCGGGGATCGCGCGGAAAAATGGTGACTGGCCTGCGATGTGCGCGCGGACCATCCACGTAATATGGCTTGTACAGAGAGTGATGCGGCTCGCAGGTTTCCACTGCCAGCGATGCGGCGACGCCCACCGCTCCACCTGCCCGCAGCTCATATGGGGTGAATAAGACGGATTCTTCTACCAGGTGGGTATCGACAAAAAAGCAGTCGATCTTGGCATCTTCCAGTGGCTCTTCCACGCCTTTGCGTTCGAATGGACGCCAGGGGTCGCTGCTGCCGTGGGGAACGACCGGATAACTCCACATTCCCGCGGGTCGATAGGCGCACTCCGGCAGCCAGATGCCGCGCGGATGCTGGCCAATATGCCGCTCATGCGTGGAGACGCCAGTTTGCACCTGGGCGCGGATCGACTCATCGGTACCCAGCAGAGGGAAATAGCCATGGGTCGCGCCGCAGGTAATAATGTCGATCAACCCGCGCTCGGCTGCCTCGCGAAATCCGCGGATGATATCTCCGCCGAGTGCCTCAAAATGGTCCAATGCCTGCTGGAAGTAAGCACGCCAGTATCGGGCTGTCGCTGCCAGCAGCGGCTCGCCATTTTGACTGAAATAAGCCTCATCTTCAGTTGCAGCGGTGATTTTGCGCTTCAGATACTGCGGGAATTCCGCCCGAAAAACCGGGTGCGCCAGTTGCTCCAGCAAAATGGGAGAAAGATTGAGATTGGCCCGCAAGGCGATTCCATCGCGCTCCAGGTTGGCGATGACGCGCAACAGCGGCAGATAGGTCTCCGCGGCAGCCTCCAGCAACCATTCCAAACCATGCGGCCATGTCCCATGGTTCACCACATACGGTAAATGTGCATGCAAAGCAAACGTAAAATACGCAGAAGGTCGTTCGTGAGCCGTGTCGATCATGAATTCCCCTTTAACGTTACGTTAGATTCAGGTATGGGGAAGTACAAGAATCAGGCGTCCTGACCACCGGGCGAGGTTCCCGGACGGCTGCGACTCCTGGCCGCGAAAATAACAGGTTCAATTTTTACTATAGTATGTCCCGCATGAAAATCTCGTAAGGATTGTCCAGGGAATAAGGCGTTCGCGGCAAATTCAGCCCATGTTCGTGGGTGCGATTAAAGGTCCTGGGCCGCCACGACCGCTGCTTCGATCGCTTCCCAGATGGCAAGACCCCCTGCAACAAAAAGCAAGCGGGAATCCAAGTGCGCATTGCCGGGCCAATATCCTTTTGCTACTATCCAGATGATCGCGTAATTCCTCCACTACACGAAGGAGATAAGCAAATGGCAGAACAGGAAACAACAGGAATTGGGTGGTTTGTCGCGGGCCTTGGTCTCGGTGCATTGCTGGGCATCCTGTTTGCTCCTAAGGCAGGCAAGGAACTTCGGGAAGGCCTGATTACCAGCGCGAAAGATAAGAAAGATTATGTAGCCGCTCGCAGCCGAGAGGCGCGCGATCAGATCAATTCTGTGGTCGACAGAGGCCGCGATCAAGTCAACGAGTTTGCCGAGCGCGGGAAAGAAGTCGCCGAAAAAAGCCGTGAGCGCTGGAGCGGCCTTGTGGATCGTGTCGCCGGTAGCAGGAACGATGCCGAACCCCACTCGCACGACGCTGAAGAACCGTTTCACGGTGGTGCAGCCGAAAATCGCTTTTAGCGCATCTCAAGGGCAGACGCGGTATGTGTTCCTGCTACCGTTGGTATGGATGTGGCCTGCTGCGGCGGGTGGTTCTACACTTGGGCTTAGTATTGCAGTTGCATATAGCGAATCGTCTGGATAGCTGGGCTGTAGACCATTGATTTTTAGAGAGCAGTGCGCAAGTGGGGCGCAATGGAAATCAGGGAAAATCCATTACGTGCAACTGTAGTATTAGGCCACGGGCTTCGGTTCCCTTTAGCGGATTTCGCCCAATGGGGTCAGAGCCACGGGTCGTGTCAAGAGTCTGCTGGTGCAAATTTCGTAATGAGGGGGCTTCATGCCAACCGGATCGACCGTCTTCCTTGTGTTTACCGGAGTAGTTACGTTTGCAGTGGTCTTGCAGACGGTTATCTTGGTTGTATTTGCAGTTGCAGCCAAGGCTACCCAAGCCAAAATCATGGAACAGGCGGAGCGCTTGCAAAGCGAGGTGCACACCATCGTCGAGTCCACAGCAAATTTGAT
>JAJZCA010000269.1 GCA_021798735.1 Acidobacteriota bacterium
TGCCGGCGATCCTTTGATGGATGGCCCGCTGAATCCGCATGACATTCTCGCGGTCCTGGGCGAAAAGGAATTGCAGTCTTACATGGTGACGGAAATTCAGGAAGTCTACCGGTTGCAGGGCGTGGCGATTTCCGACAAGCACATCGAGGTGATCGTTCGTCAGATGTTGCGTTGGGTCAAGGTAGAAGATCCGGGCGACACGGCATTTCTGGTGGAGCAGCAGGTGGACAAGTTCCGCTTCCGCGAGGAAAACGAGCGCGTCATCAACAATGGTGGCCGTCCCGCAATAGGCCGTCCGCTGCTGTTGGGCATCACCAAGGCCTCGCTCTCAACGGATTCGTTCATCTCCGCCGCTTCCTTCCAGGAAACGACGCGTGTTCTGACCGAAGCGGCCATCAACGGCGCGGTCGATCAGCTTCGCGGCCTGAAGGAAAACGTCATCGTAGGGCGCCTCATCCCAGCCGGAACCGGGATGGAGTACTACCGCAACGTCCGGCTGTCGCAGGAACTGGAAGACGCTGCTGCCCGCGTGCAGCAGGAGGTTTCCGAGGCCACCGAAGCTGCCGAGCGAGAGCTGGAACTGATGCGTCAGGAAGGCGAAGCCGAGGAAATGGCTGCCGAGTAGGGGAATGTAACTGTATTTGTTCTAAATTGAGAAGGCGGGCGATTCGTCGCTCGCTTTTCTTTTTTATACTTCAAGGATCGGAAGACAACTGAGGCCCCAGGGTTTGCCCATTGCATTCAAACCGGGATGCACCAAGCTGGGAGAAGAAGGGTTCCAATGCATTTTCGAAGCAACTTCTGTCGAAGCAGTTTGGCATGCGCCGTTCTATTGTTGCCGGCCGTGTTGCCTGCGGAAGCTTCGATGACCCACATTTCTCTACTGCCTGGCACCCATCTCCAATTGGACTCGGCCGAACTGTATTCCGATACCGCCAATGCGCATGAAGATGTTCGCCAGGCAATTCTGAAGGCTGCCGCGGAACATAAGAATGTGCTGCTGGTGTTTGGCGGCAATTGGTGCGTGGATTGCCATCTTCTCGATCTGTATTTTCACGACCCGGGCAACGCTTCTTTGCTGTCAGCGAACTACGTTTTGGTGAATGTGGATGTCGGGGAATATGACAGGAATCTCGATTTGGCCCGCAAGTACGGCATACCCCTTGAAAGAGGCGTACCCGCACTGGTGGTGCTCGATGGGACGGGGCATCTGCTCTACGCGCAGCGCAATGCGGAATTTGAAAATATGCGGGTGCTGGATTCCGCGGCGGTGACGAGGTTTTTGCAGAAGTGGAAGCCGAGGGTGGTTCGCAGGCCGACCGGGACCCATCGCAGAGGCAAGTAAACCGGACTTGCGCGCGATGAACGTACGACGTGGCATGCAGCCTATTTATCGAAAAAGATGAATGCACGGATCCTTCGCTGCGCTCAGGATGACGGATAAGGTGAGGGCAGCGTTCCGTCGTTTCAAAGCATAGTTGGTGGGAACACTTTACTGCACGACTTTGAAGTCGGCGCTCTGGGTAGCCTGGGAGCTGCTGCCGACAAAGACGGTGTAGTCCGCCGGTTCCACGACGCGCTGGCTTTTTATGTTGATGAACGATAGCTCCTGGAAGCCCACCGGGAACGAAATCTTTTTCGATTCGCCCGGTTGCAGGGACACTCGCTGGAAGCCTTGCAGCGTGCGGACTGGTTCCTCGACACTGGCTCCGCGAATGCGAATGTACAGTTGGACAATTTCCGTTCCGGCCACCGCGCCTGAATTGCGCACCGTGGTTGTGGCTACAATTGCCGGCTGAGAAACACCACGATCCGGCGCCGACATCAGTTGGGCCATCGGGACGGAACTGGCACTGAGCGTGACCGGCGAATAGTTGAACTGGGTGTAGCTCAATCCATAGCCGAACGGATAGAGGGGCGAATTGGGGACATCAATGTAGCGCGAAACATATTTCTCCGCAGCGTTTTCCGGCGGATGCGACAGGTCCACGCCGGTTGCAGGACGGCCTGTCGGCATTTGCGCAAGATAGAGCGGTTCCTGGCCGACGGCGCGAGGAAAGCTGACAGGAAGTTTGCCGCTGGGATTGGTGTTGCCGAATAAAATGTTGGTCAGCGCCGGACCCGCTTCAATCCCCGGAAACCACGCTTCGAGAACTGCGGGGACGTGTTGCGCGGCCCAGTCCAGCACCAGGGGGCGACCACTGAACACAAGTAGCACGACTGGTTTTCCGGTCGCGGCAATCGCCTGCAGCAATGCTTCCTGGTTGCCAGGCAGGCCAAGATGCGCCCGCGAGCCGGCTTCGCCGGTCATGGTGGGGCCATCTTCACCCAGCGCAAGAATCACCAGATCCGCTTGCTCGGCGGCATGTTTCGCGGCGTCAAATCCTGCATCCGATGTCGTCAGAATCTGGGTGCCTTCCGCGTAGAGAAGCTTTCCTCCCCGGCTCGCCATGCGCTGTTCCAGCGCGGTTCGCAATGTAATGGCATCGGCGGGGTTTCCCTGTCCTCCCCAGGAGCCCAGCATTTCGCCCTGCGAATCCGCCAAGGGACCGATCAATGCGATGGTGTGCACATGGTTGGCAATCGGCAACAGCCTGGGCTGGCCTTGCTCGGCGCGGTTCTGCAACAGGACAATCGATTCTTCGGCGGCCTTGCGCGCCAGCGCCCGTTTTTCCGGCGTCGCCTGATAGGGCGGACGGTTCTCGTCTACATACGGATGATCGAAAAGTCCGAGAGCAAATTTCACCCTCAGCACGCGCCGCACGGCCTCATCGACCGTAGATTCAGGAACGACATTGTTGCGCACCAGGGCCACTAGCCGCTCGTGATACGCGCCGCTTTCCATGTCCATGTCCAAGCCGGCGGCGATTGCTTTCTGCGCCGCAGTTGCATTGTTCAGCGCAATGCCATGCGCGATCAGCTCGCCGACCGCGCCCCAGTCGCTGACGACAAATCCGCCGAAGTTCCATTCCTTGCGTAGAATTTGCGTGAGCGTATACGGATTGGCGGTTTCGGGCACGCTGTTCAGGGAATTGAAGGAGCTCATTACCGTGGCCGCGCCGGCATCGACCGCGGCCTGATACGGAGGCAGGTAGACCTGGCGCAGCATGATGTCCGACATGTCGACGGCGTTATAGTCGCGTCCGGCAATGACAGCACCGTACGCGGCAAAATGTTTGACGCACGCAGCCACAGAGTCCTGATTGCTGAGGCTGGTTCCCTGATACCCACGCACATATGCGCGAGCCATGGCGGAGCCGAGAAACGGACTTTCTCCCGAGCCTTCGACGATGCGTCCCCAACGCGCGTCGCGGGCAATATCCACCATGGGAGAAAAGACCCAGCGAATTCCATCGGCGGACGCTTCCTGGGCGGCCATCCGCGCCGTCGCTTCCACCAGCGCAGGATCGAAACTTGAGGCGAGGCCTAGCGGCACAGGGAATATGGTCCTGTAGCCATGGATTGAATCGAAGCCGTACATCAGCGGAATATGGAGCCGGCTTTTCTCCACGGCAATGCGCTGGAAGGCGTTCGCTTTTTTCGCGTCGGCCACGTTCAACAGCGCGCCGACCTGGCCGGCTGCGATCATATCGTCATAGCTCTGGCGTCCGGTCCCGGGGCCGGTGGGCGTGCCGGAGGAGAATTGTACGAGCTGGCCTACCTTTTCCTCCAACGTCATCTTGGCCAACAGCACATCCACTTTTTTGTTCATAGCAGCATCTGCTAGCTGTGGATTGGGGACGAACGCGGCGGCGGGATTTTGAGACATGGCGGAGGACCCGGATGCATGACGACGATGGAACTGCGCCTGAGATTGTTGCGTTGAGCAGTAGATCAGGAACAGGGCCGACAGAGCGGCAACACCAAACCTTGAGCAGCACGGAAACGAATTCATAGCATCCTTTATGCTAGCAGCTAGAGCATTTTCACTTTTACGGTGTTGTTTTCAAAGCTCTTCAGTGCGCTTTTCGTAACGGAAAAGCGGCGCCGAGATCGTTGCTTCAGCCCACACCTAAAATGAAAATGCTCCGCGACATCGGCCATTTGCCGTCGCGCAATTTGAATTTTTGCGGCAGCGCTTCCCCTGGCAGGATGCCGAATGGGACTTGCATCGCTGTTTCGTTATAGTCTTTTCCACGTATGCGACGCTGGCTGGTACATCTACGAAGGACGGTCGTCAACAGCCTCGGCAATGACGTGCTGATGCTGGCACGTGCAGGCGCATACTCCGCCATTCTCTGCGTCTTCCCCATTGTTCTGCTAACCGCTGCCATCATCGCCTCATCCCCCGCTGCCGAAGTGGTGCGCGCGGAACTTCGCACCATGCTATACCAGATGTTTCCGCCCGACGTTCCGCCGCTGGTTCTCGCGTACTTTCAAGGGCAGCATCGGTCATTCCGACTATTGCTGTCAGCGGCGACTGTGTTCCTGGTGGCCTCCAACAGCGTGATGACGACCCTGATGGAAGCCATGCGACGCGCCTATAGGATTGCCGAGGGCGCGTGGAGCGTTCCGCGGCAGATTCTGATCGCGGTGGCCCTTACATTTTTGTCGTTTCTTCCTTTGGCCCTGGCGTCCATGTTCGTCGTATTCGGGCATCAGATTGAAACGTGGATGCTCTATCAGTCGCTCTACGATGTTCGCCCGTATGTGATTATTTTGGCGCGCATCGTGCGTTGGGTGTTGGCGCTGTGCACCAGCGTGACTGTGCTCGCGATCATTTACCACATGGGCACTCCGCGGACGCAGTCATGGCGCAGGGTGCTTCCTGGATCCATTCTGGCGACGGCGTTATGGTTTCCCTCAACATTGGCTTTCGGGTGGTATGTCACCCGCCATGCGCACTACCGGCAGGTGTACGGCTCTCTAGGGGCCGGCGTTGCACTGCTGGTGTGGCTGTACATCATTTTGGTCAGCGTGATGATTGGAGCGGAATTCAACGCGCAGGTATTCCCCAAGTTGCAGCGTGCTGCAGCACCACCACACCGCCAGCCACATTAGAGCAAGAGCGCAGTTGATGTGGCCATTGATTGGGGGGCAGAGTGGACTTGTCCCCATTTTTGACACAAACGGTTAAGGCTCAAAATCCAATGAATGGAGAATTGAGTCATGGGAGTGTCACGCAGGCAGTTCACCAGGGAGTTCAAGCTGGCCGCCGTACGGCGG
>JAJZCA010000270.1 GCA_021798735.1 Acidobacteriota bacterium
CTCGCATGGGGCAGGTGAGCGTCTACACGCTGACGATAAATTGCGAGTGACCGCTCTGGATGCGATTTTGCTACCGCCGCAGCCACTTGATCTCCATATCCGCCAGAGCCATACCACGACATGCCTACTCGGCGCTTTTGTCCGGTCGACATGGCGTCATACCAACGAAGCACATCATCGTGCCGGCGGTCGGCGATGGCCATGTCGATCAACACATCGAAATGCGGTCCTGCCGTTGAGCGAAATCTGGATTCATTGTTGATCAGCGGAGAAAGGTAAGCAGGCGTTGGCAGCGGCCACTCCGCTTTCGCCGCGCTCTTTGGCGATGTCTTGCCCGGCGTCAAGGGCGAAACGCCTGTTTCGAGAAAGTTGAGCGCGATTCTACGGATACTGTCTTCGCAGCCTACTTTGGCGGCGGCTTTGAGCAGTCTCTGAAAGCTTTCGCGACTGGGATGGGAAAAGAAATTCAATGCCGCATGAGCCGCGGCGATGGGCCATTGCCTGCGTTCGATCGCCATCTCTCCTAACAGTTTTTCGAGGCTCGACGCAATACCGGGGAGCTTGGCAATTGTGTTTTTGATTCCCTCGGTGGCCCAGCGCTCGGCTTGCTCATATTGCTTTTTTTCCATGAGACGTTTGACCAATCGCTCGTAGCTGCCGGTTTGGCGGGCTTCCCGCTCACAGACAGCAAGAACCTCGTCGTCGCGGCCAGCATATTCAAGAGCCTGGATCAGCCAATCGGCGATACGCTCATGCTGATATCTCCGGGAAAATAAATCGTCTTCTTTTACTGGTGACTTGGCGCGTTGCGTCAATACATCTGCAACTTCGGACCAGGCCGACTGTGCACCGCGCATCTTCAGGATGGCATCGGCTGCGTCGTTGACTACGCCATAGTCATCTCGCAGATGTGCATCAATCGCGTAAAGCAGCTTGCGCGCGGGCGTGAGCGCCGATACGGCAACTGCCTGAAAGATGACCGGCACACACTCGCCCACGGCTTCTGCGGTTTCGCCCTCGTCGTTTGACTGACCAATCTGCTCATTGCCCAGCGTCATTAGCTCCGTACCCAGGCGCACCACGGCGTCGGCGTGCCCCAGTTCCAGTAAGCGCTCCATGCGATGCTTGACGCGGCTGTAGTCCGGCGTATGCCCTCCGGGGCCCCAATGGTCTTGCCAGCCGGTCTCGGAGGCGACGCACCTGATCTCCTTCCGCGCTTCTGTAACCAGGCGATCGACATTGCCTTCGCCCAACGCGATGCGATCGCGAAACTCCTCGCGCAGTTCAGGTAACCTCTCGGTCAGAGTCCAGACTAACTCCACCAACTCTTCATGACTCTTGGCCGCGATATGCTTGCGAATCTTTTCGTTTGACGGCTTGAGCGTTCTTCTTCCCGATGATTCCGGATGCCGATGCCGGTGAACATAGTAGGTTCGTTCGTCATCATCGTCTTCGGAATCCTCGTAGAGATCGTCTTCTGTATCCTCATCTTCGTCGCCGGTCTCGTCGGCCAGCAACTCCCAGCGCTCATCGTCCTGGTCCGCCACGGGAGTCTCTTCGCTCGCGCTCAGTCTTTGGAGGTACTCGGCAACCACTGCCACAGCATGTTTACAGCCGCTGGCGCCGACCGGGCATGTGCAACGCGAATAGATCGCCCCGGTCTCCTTCGCCGATGCCTCGTACCAGACCGTCACCGCGTAGCGTGAGCCGCCCGTGACGGTCGCAAGCAGCCAACCGTCTTCTGAAATCGCAAGATCATGGACGCGCCCTTGTTTTTGATACGTTCGGCCTCGATCAACAGAACGGGAGCCTGCCCACTCGGCGAGATCGTCCCAACTCAAAACTGTCCAGCCGCCGGATCGAGAGTGTTCTTGCTCCTTGCTCTGTGCCTTAGTTGGCTGTTTGGGACTCATGAAAGCCTTTCTGAATTGATGCGACGTTGGCAGATGCGAATGGGCGACAATTAATGTGCGTCCGGATAGGGATCTCCGCGAATTCCTTTATCGACAAGGCCACCGAGAAAGCGCGCAAAGGGCGCAATATTCTCATGAACACTCGCCTCTTCGAGAGCCGACATATATGCCGCGCGCTCGCCGACAGGGACCACAGTCCAAGGATATCCTCCGGAGGACAGCATCACATTCATCAAGAAGCGCCCCATGCGTCCGTTGCCGTCCATGTAGGGGTGAATGTAGACGAAGAGAAAATGTCCAAGGACAACCCGGACCGCCGGCTCTTGTTCTTCGCGGAGCAGATCGAAGAGAGCTGGCAGCGCGTCGCGCACGGCATCTGAGTTCATGGGTACGTGCATCGAATTGCGGATATAGACCTGGGCGTTGCGGTATCCGGCCAGATCGGCAGGCTTTAAAAGCCCCATGGCCACACTGAGGGCAAATAGCTCGCGGTACCATGCGCCGTGATCGTGATCCGCCACTTCACCCGCATTCTCGCCCTGCAACACTTTGCGAATGCTATCGAGAACTGCCTGGTGGGCCTGCCAGTAGCCGCGCGCCGCCATGGCGTTTCGCTGCTCTCGATCATCCAGGTTAGCATCGGGGTTCCAAGCGCCGGTGCGTACCCGCTCAATGAGTTCCGGCGTGACCCGATATCCTTCGATGGATAGCGAGTGATAGGCATCCGTCAGATATGTATCCTCTACTTGTTTCAGATATGACTCAACGGCACGAGGACGGCCTGGCGCCTGCGGAAACATCTCTAAGATGGGCGCACGCATCTTTTGCCACTTCAATTGAATTCTGTGAACATAGGGAGATGTCTCCCGCGCCAAGAAGAAATGCGCAGGCTTGTCGGCGAACGGATCACTTTCGCGAACCTCGTATCCGGCTGCGGTCATCGTTTTTACGATGTCGTCGGCGATGCGTTCCCGGCCACAATTGCGGAAGGCGCCTGCGAGTCTTCCGGCGATGGTCGAATGGCCGCCTTCAAGCAATCGGCGAAGCAGGCTGGAAGCGTCGCGCATCGTCAGAAGGACAGCCCTGATGTCCGTCGAATTGCTTGAGAATATTCGTGGAGAGCTGGCAATCAGAGCGGCCTCCGGCAAAAAGAGCCTCAGATCGTCAAGCAGTTCCAAATCGTTCGTATTGGGAAGTGTGGCGCGAACATCGAACAAAGACGTGTTGTGCGGAAGAGCCGTGATCCTGTTGCGGGCGCGTGGCGAACGCACCATGAGCTGGCGCGGCACAGTACGATTGCCCGCGAGATACGAGAGAGATTGTTCCGGCGAAAGGCACCATGCGGCGCCGAAACGCTCATTCAAATACGCCGCGCAAAAACTCCAGAAGGAGGCATACCAGGGTGTGCTTTCGCCAGCAATTTCTTCAGGTCGGCTCGGGATATACCATCCCTTCATGACCTCTCGCAGAAAACCGTTGGTGGCCAGCCGCTCACGATGCGTGCGCGACAGATCCTTGGCGCGGATAGCAGCTTTGCCACCCGCCTGCTGGAGTTGGCCCAGAGCTTCCAGCGATTGGGCGAGCTTTTCTGCGGGCGTCGGCATGGAGTACTCCATTTAGCTTTTACGGCTGAAGAGAGTTTAGCTTATTGCGGCGGACTATGGTTAGCTTATGGCGCATTGCGCCATGATTTCACCCATGATCTCCATCATTTCCACGGCCAGTCGGTCGTTCGGTCCCTGCTTGGCCGATGACTACGGCTGCTATAATTCGTCCAAGCTAGCTCCAATCCGTTCCAAATTCCCATTCCGAGAGGTCTACACCATGTGGTTCTGGATATTGGTTACCGTAGGCGTATTCCTTCTAACCATCGTCGCTTACTACACGGGCTGGCACAAGGGCTGGAACTATGGCTTCCGTGAGGGCTGGCGCAAGGAAACGGAAACGGCTGAGAAAAATCGGCAGTTATAGTAAATGAGACTCCCAGCATATTCACCGCAACAGCCTTTGTTGGTGTTAACCCGGCAGAAAACGATCTGCTTGCTGGGTTTCGATGTCGACGGGGAGCGCGCTTCCGCGTTGTACTCGGAGCGCGCTTCCGCGTTGTACTCAGTGATCGGCTGTCTGGACCAAGGCCACGCGCCAACACACGCACACGTGGCGCCCCATACACCAAGCGTCAATCTTCACCCGGCGCTCACGCCAGAGGGGAACGCCAAGCGCGTACAGGGCTTTCCGGTTTCAAAAGTTTATTCACAATAGTCTGTAAAGCGGCGCGCGTAGTTGTGCCGACTTTTACGGTTCGGACAGGACCAACAGAAAGTTCTCTCAACGTGCAAATCAATGCATTCGGATCATCGATGCTATGCTGTGACCAGTCTCGGATAAGTGCTGAAATATAATCAGAATGTTGATCCGGAATCATTCTTTGCCAGTTTGCATGCAAATGAATAGTAACAATGGGTGAATGAGTTTCATTGCTTAGCCAACTTAAAGCGCAAAAAGGTACTTCTGCCGCGCTTTCTTTTGACACATATCCAAGAATGATGTACGAAGTCTTCTGCATGCAGTTTGCCTATACGCCTTCGCTGATTGTAAGCTGACGGCCAAAATTGTCCCGGAGGCAAAGACCATACATATTGGCGCTGTCGAGTTTGTGCCAAAGGTATGAAAACATGCAATACTTCCCACGAAAGCATGAAGTGACGCAGCGAAACCTACTAGAGCGTGTTTCATAAACGAAATAAAACCTGAAACAGCCCGAATTAGACCCGCCGTCAAAGCAGGGCTGAAGAGTTCAGACGAAGCCGCAGAGGCAGATATTAAAAATCTGCTATTCGATTCTTCATACAGATCTATGATAGCGTTCATGGACGCGAAACTGCAACACGAATTCATGAGCGGATGCGGCTTGATTGTATCCGTCCGAGCAAGGCCACTCTTTTCACTGAACTGATTGCATGTTCCTCTTTTCTGCCATCTTACTGGCTGTTCGGGAGCTGCGCCTCCACTTATCCTACTGTCCGAATTTTCGGGACCACCTCCGTTCGACTTGGTCTTCGAATCCGTGAATTGCGGAGAGCAAAAGGCTGGGGACAGATCGATCTTGCTCGAAAAAGGATGTTCAGGCCGCTCGATCATCGGCCCTGAAATGGCTAAAATTGGATATAAATGGATATTTTGTTGCCTTAAGGCATGAATCGGGTATAAATGGGTATAAATGGATAGTGCGCCCTTGCATTCAATCAAGAAC
>JAJZCA010000271.1 GCA_021798735.1 Acidobacteriota bacterium
GCGTGAAAATCTCCGACGCGAAATTGGCCGCCATCCAACTGGCGCGCCATTCCTTCCACGGCGACTGGAACTGTACTATATCGCCAACATGAAGCACTTATTTATGTACAGCTCCTTAGGGATGGGCGATCAGCGCAACATTCTCCAATGGGGCCGCCTTCAGCAAAGCGGAATCCAGTTTGGCAAGTGGTAATCTTTTACGCTTTGCCAATTCCAGATATGCCGCGTCGTATGCCGTCAACCCATGTTGCTGGCACAAAAAGAGCACGGCCTTGACTTGATCGGGAGAAAGCGGAGATTCCACCTCGATGGGCAGAACGGCCAACTCATCCCAGAACAATGCTGGACGATCTGGCAGGATACGCTTTCTGCGAAGCCCCATCAATAAACCATTGGAGATTTCAGTGGGCCAGTGGGCCGGGACCGCAATCTCGTCCCCGTTACGGAGGTGATCCAGCAGGCTGTCTGTCCATGAGGTCGCTTCGTCCTCAAAACACCACGACAACGTTACCGAGGCATCTGCAACAAACCGCATCAGTATTTATGGCCCTCGTGAATCAGGTCTTTGATCCTGAGACCGCCGAGAGTGTTCCCCTTGCGTAGTTCACGGATGCGATCAATGGCCTCGGCGACGGAATGACGTTCGACCCGTTCGACGGGCCGTCCTTTCACGATCTTTTCGATGTACCGATCAAGCGCCAAGCCGCGATCCTGTGCCTCGGCAGCAAGTTGGGCCTCGACCTCGGGCTGCAATTGGAGCTGAATCATCGCTTCCAACCCTTTCTTTCCGGCAATGCGTCTTAATGAACCGGACACACGGAAATTTTCAGCGTTTTCGGCGGTTCCCAATGCCCTTCGCCGATGGCGTTTCCATCGCTCGGTCAGAACAGTTATGTGGTGGACATTTAGCTGTCCACCACATTCTTTACTGCTCTCTTGCTCTCCAACCTTGCATCAATGCGGGCAAGACGTAAGCTGGCCGCGAGAAAATACTCGGCATCCATTTCCATGCTGGCGTATTTGCGGCCTGTGAGCAGCGCGCGGCGCAGGACACGCTTGCGAGCTATCGGACGATTCAAGGAGGTGCACCATGAAATTCACAGGCTGCGACGGCGAAAGAAGATCATCATGCCGCCGCATACCCGGTTCCTAAATTTCTGCTTCATTCAAGTGCCCCCGCTTCAGGCGACCTTCTCGCAGAGGCAGTCGGAACCCGTCAAGGCTCTGCGCTTCGCTCCGACCGCTGACGCGGCGCCTGCGGCGGCACTGACATGAGAAGCCAATTGTCCGATCCTTTCTTCGGAACCATTGGCGACGAAGATCTCTGCGTGTCACAGAGATCCCGACGCTGGCTTCTTATGTCATCTTGACTGAACCCTCCTCGCCTCTGCCAAGTTGCAAGAGGGACCGGGGGCACCCTCATCTTGAAATGATTCCGTATGGGATCGGGGCCACCGCCCACCCCCATCATGGTTTGGAATGGCCACAAGATCGTGGCCACCCGCCAAAGTGGCAGCCGGTGCGTACTTCCTCTCAACGACCCACGAGCAAGACCAAGCTGCGTACTACTACCCGCTTAAAATCAAGTGATTCTAGTTCTGGTTATCTTTGCAAATTTATTTTGGGGCTGATTCACTGTACCAGTTGAGATGAGACAAACTGGTATAGAAGGGGCAGAAAATGGGCAAGGCAAGGAAGCACACGCCTGAGCAGATCGTGAACATTCTTCGGCAGATTGAAGTCGCGGTAGCGAACGGCAAGACGCACACGATAGCAAGCCGCGAAGCCGGGATCACCGAGCAGACCTATGAGAGGAGAGTAATTCAATGATGAAGAGTATCGTTAGGTTGGAACTCGGGTGTGCGCTGGCAGCATGCATTCTTATCGCGACGGGCTGCGGTGGCAGCAGCGGCGGATCGGCCGGGACTGGTACGCAGGTTGCATCCGCGCCCGTCATTACTACGACTGCGGCGCTGAATGGTGCCGTCGTGCTGAAACTCACTTCTGCCACTTCCGGAGCGGTTATTCACTACACCGTGGACGGCTCCACGCCAACTACGTCGTCGCAGATTTACGAAGCGCCATTCCTGGTTGCTTCGAATCTAACGGTGAACGCGATTGCCGCAGCTCCGGGTTACTTGCCCAGCTCCGTCACCAGTCAGACGTTTTCGCTGAACATTCCTTCAGGCACGCTGGTCTGGAGCAATGAGTTTACAAACTCTACCGGTGCCAATGCCGAGCCGAACCCCGCGGTGTGGAGCTACGTCACGGGGCAAAGCCCTTGGAACCAGGAACTTGAATTCTACTGCGGCTGGGACTGGTCGGTATCGCCGTGCACGACGTCTGCGCCTAACAGCTATGTCGGCACAGACGGGTATCTGCACATTGTCGCTGAGCAGCCGTCTCCAGGCGTCTATACTTCGGCACGTATCACGACGCAGGGGCTTTTCAGCTTTCAGTACGGCCGCATCGAGTTCCGCGCTTCTGTGCCAGAGGCTCAGGGCATCTGGCCAAGTGCTTGGCTGATGGGTAATAACAATGCCACCGTGGGTTGGCCCGCCTGCGGCGAGATGGATGTTGAGGAGCGCGTTGATGCGCCTACAACGCCTGACTGGACTCACGGCGCAATTCACGGGCCGGGATTCACTGGCGGTAACTTAAGTACCAAGTACTACTTTCCTTCCGGTTCAACGGCTGCTGACTGGCACACCTACGGCATGATCTGGAGAAAAGGCAGTATATCGTATTACGTTGACAACCCTGCTGCACCCTACGTTACCTACACACCATCCAGTCTGAGCGGATTAAGTGGTGCCGTGTGGCCCTTCGACGCGGGCCAAGCCAGCTACATTCTTCTGAACCTGGCCGTAGGTGGCTCGTACCCGGGGCCACCTAATAGCAGCACCCCGTTTCCAGCAGAGATGCTCGTTGACTACGTACGAATCTATACGAACTGAGGGGCTGAGATGGCGGGTGGCCCTGATCCGGTAACCTTCCCAAACCAAAATGAGGGTGCCCCTGATCCCTCGCAAGAGCCATGAAGCGGGGCACTCCATCAAAGAATTTTGGCTTGACTTAAAGCACCTTCCTTCAGATTCAAGCCCACGCGCGCGGCAGCCGTGTGCCTCTCTGCTGTCGATCCAGTCAGCGCCGGTCGCGCCAAAGACTTATGCCGTTATGCCTCCGACGCATAACGGTCTCCCTGCTTTTCATTGGACGCCATGAGTCAATAGGGGGACCCTCCTAGAAGGCGGACGTAACCCCGCAGGCCATTGAGAGGAGCTCGCTCATGCCAAACGAGAGAAAGCTATCCGATGCCGAACCGCATCAAACCCATGTTCCAAATGGCATCAAGGAACCGCTGCTCGACAGCCGTGAAGCGGCAGCCATCCTGAAGGTACATCCTCGAACTCTGCAACGACTTGTGCATCGTGGACAGATACACGCGGTCCAAGTTGGCAAGCTCTGGCGCTTCCGCCCGTCAGCCCTGGAAGCCTGGATGGATGACTGAATCGCTGTCCGCATTCTCATTTCTCTTCCGGCACAGGTGACGTACTCTATACCCAGCCATGAGTGCCGTGAAGTCGAGGAGAACCCTTGATGGATCGAGCACGTTATCAATTTGGAAGTCTTACGCGCAAGAAGCGGGCGAAGGGGTCAGACGCGTGGGAGTTTCGTTATTATGAGTCCACCGAAACTGGTTCGCGAGTTAGAAGGACCGCAACCGTCGGGACGGTAGACAAGTACAAGAACAAAGCTCTCGCACAAAAAGCGATTGAGGCCCTTCTCCTAAAACTCAACTCTGAAACTCCACAGCAGCGTATGGCAGTCGTGACGTTCGGCGCAATATGCGACCGATTTCTTGAAGAGGAGATGCCTGAACGGCATTCCACTTCGAGATCCTATCGGTCAAATATTAAGAACTACCTCAAGCCGCGCTGGGGTGATTATCTGCTCGACCACATCCGTCCGATGGCGGTCGAGGACTGGTTAAAGAAGCTCCCTATGGCTCCGAAATCCAAGGCTCATATCCGTAGTCTCATGCACTTGATATTCGAGTGTGCGACACGCTGGGAGCTGTTCACCGAAAAGAGAAACCCTATTTCATTGGTGCGCGTGAAAGGCGGCAGCAAGCGCCGTCGGCGCCCCACGATCTTGACTGTGGAAGAATTTGAAATCATCATCGGGCTGCTCAATGAGCCCTGCCGCACGATGGTTTATATCGCCCAATGCCTCGGTCTTCGCGTGAGCGAGATCGCAGCGCTTCGCTGGGACGACTTCGATTTTGACAAAAACCAGTTACTGGTTCAGCGCAGTTTCGTGGACGGACGAACGGATGAAGTCAAAACCGAATACTCCCAGGATTATGTCCCATTGCATCCTTCATTGAGCGAAATCGTGCTGGAGTGGAGCAAGGAGGCCGTGCCGACAGAAGAAGGCTGGGTCTTTGCCAACCCCATCACGAAGCAGCCCTATTTCCCAACGTCGATCCAGAAGCGGCATATCCGGCCTGCCGGATGTTGTCTGGTGGAATGCCCGGAGTGCCGAGCCGGAATTGGTGTTTGGTGCAAGCAAGATCGCCCCACGCCAAACGGCAAACGCCTCCTCATCCACGAAAAGCGACAGGTCGCTGCAGGAAAGTATGCGAATCTCGGTTGGCATACTTTCCGTCACACGTACCGCTCGTGGCTGGACGAAACCGGAGCGCCGCTGAAGGTGCAACAGGAACTGATGCGACACGCCTCCATCCAGACGACGATGAACGTCTACGGACAGGCGATGTCGTCATCGAAAAGAGAAGCGAACAGCAAAGTCGTCGAGATGGTGCTCAAGCGAATGGTGGCGAGCGCCTGAGCGAGGTTTTTGCTTATTGGGAGTTTTTGGGAGTTTGTCGGAGCGGCCAAATCTTGGCAAGTTGTTGAAAGATTTGGTTGCGGGGGGTGGATTTGAACCACCGACCTTTGGGTTATGAGCCCAACGAGCTACCGGGCTGCTCCACCCCGCAGTCCTATGATAACGACTGAAACGGGTGTGGTCAAACTACACTCTCTTCCAATACAAGATGAGCCTGAAGGCCGGTATTGATTCCAATACAAGATGAGCCTGAAGGGTCGGTCATGCTGGGTAGTGAACATCCGCATGCACGATGCAGAGAAGTTGAG
>JAJZCA010000272.1 GCA_021798735.1 Acidobacteriota bacterium
TCTGAACGCCTGGAAAAGCTATTCAAGAGCCGAGCAGCGCATGCGTATGACCGGGTGGTGCTGGAGTATCCGATGGCACAGCACGCCGACGATGCGCGCGATCGGTTGGAAGCCATGAATATGCCCATTCCACAACCAACCCAGGAGCAGATTGCCAACAGTGCGGCGATTGAGCAGAGTCGTGCGCCTGTAAATCTGAAATACCGGGCTTTCCTGCTGATCACGGCGCGCCCCTCCACCGTGCAGGCAGCACGGGTGGGGGAACCGAGTCTTACCAATCCGCCGCAAATTATTGCTCCGGAACTTGTGAAGTCGGCCATGGCAGACGTTCGCTGGGCGGTCAAGCCAGACGGCAAGCCCGCTCCCGATGTCGCTGGCACATCGAATAGCCTGCAAACAGCCGTCGCGTCGAACGGTGAATCCAACGCCTCCGGCTCGGTTGGGGAGATGCAGTCCGCGACTCCGGCAAGTGGCCTGCAGATGAATGACATTTCCGGCGACAACGGCGTGAATGGAACCGTGATCAACAATTCCAATCCGGGCCAGCCTTCTCAGTCCGCGCCAACCAACGCCGGGCAGTCACCTGCTGGCGCGCAAAGCAGTCCGTCGACGACGGTACCCGCTGCGGGCGGGAATGGCGCTCCCGCAGCAAACGCGGTGGACAATACCGGTCATCCCACCGCCTGGCCGTCCGCGACTAAGGACAATGGCGGACTGCCAACCGTTGCGCCTCCCAACAGCACGCCTCTGCCTGCAGCAGAAAAGGCTGCCCCCGCGCCGACCCAGGTGAACGACGTTCCCCAGACCGGGCATCCGGTAAATATGGTTGACCAAGCGAACACCACCGTGGGCAAGAAAAAGAAGAAGAAAAATCCTAAGCCGCAATTTTCCAGAAAAGAGGAATCTTCCAGTACGCATAAGAAAAAGAAGGGTTTGCACAGGCTGAATCCGTTTTAGTCGAATAGCCGGATTGGCAGCGGCATCGCCCAAAGCGGTGCTGCCTGCCAGCGCACAATGGAATTGTCTGTAAGATGAAAGAGGCATACTTTGCGGCGGTTGGCATCTTCTTTCTCCAGCTTCCATCCCCGATGGCTTGGTATCTTTCTCCTGGGACTGGGCGTGGCGCTCAGTGGGAATGCCCAGCAAATCGCAGGCAGTCGGAAGCCTCCGCAACTGCCTTCTACTCCCAGCATCCACTCCGACCACTCGGTGACGTTCTATTTTTATGATCCAGGGGCGAACCAGGTCGAACTGAGTATGGATGGGTATGCCGGTGGGTTGCCCATGACCAAAGATGATCGGGGAGTTTGGAGCATCACGGTTCCTGCGATGCAGCCGGATTTGTATGATTATATCTTCGTCGCCGATGGTGTGCACACACTAGACCCCTCCAATCCGACCGTCAATCCAAACCTGCGGAGTCCGTCGAATGTTTTCGAGATCCCGGGAGCGCAGCCGGAACCATGGGACGTCCAGGACGTGCCGCACGGTATCGTACATCACCACTTTTACAAATCCGCAATCATCGGCGATCAGCGCGACTTTTTCGTCTATACTCCGCCCGCCTACAATCCGCGCTCCGGCAAAAAATATCCGGTTCTCTATTTGTTGCACGGTTACACCGATGATGCGCGTGGATGGACGGCGCTGGGCCGCGCCAATGTCATCCTGGACAATTTGATCGCCCAGGGCAAGGCCAAGCCCATGGTTGTCGTCATGACACTCGGCTATGGAGCGCCGGAAATAGTCCTTGGACCGCATCCCGGCCTGAACCACGCTGCCCTTCGCAAGAAAAATTACGACCGCTTCACGCAGGCCCTGCTCACGGAAGTCATCCCGCAAGTGCAATCGATGTATCGCGTCTCGACCAAGCGTCAGGACCGCGCCATCGCCGGGCTATCCATGGGCGGAGCGGAAAGCCTGCTGACGGGCCTGAACCACATCGACACCTTTGCCTGGATCGGTTCTTTCAGCGCAGGTGGACTCGATCCGAACTTTGCCCAGGACTTTCCCTCGCTGAATGCAAAAAATGCCGCGTCACTGCGGCTGCTGTGGATTGCCTGCGGAACCAACGATCGCTACGTCGGCAAGACTCCTCTCATTACACTGAACCGCGACCTGGTCGCCTGGCTGCACTCGAAAGACATTCCAGTGACTGCGGTGGAAACACCTGGGATGCACGAATGGCCCGTCTGGCGCAACAATCTGATTCATTTCGCGCCACTGCTGTTCCAGCCGAAGTAGATTGGCATCGCGCAACAAATCGATAGCAGAGCGCGCTGTGCTATCGTGAAATTTGGCCGGATGATGTTGCGTCCGGCCCTTCCGACTCCATGCCACGCGACCTCCCTAAAGCCTACGACCCGACCGCCATTGAAGATAAATGGGCGGAATACTGGGTGAGCGAGCGCATTTTCGCCGCTCCCACGCCCGAGCCGACTGCTCCCCGCCACGACATTTTTACCATGCTGTTGCCGCCACCGAACGTCACTGGCCGCCTACACATGGGCCACATGCTCAACCAGACGGAGATGGACATTCTGACCCGCTGGCATCGCATGCGCGGCGACTTGTCTCTGTGGGTGCCGGGCACCGACCACGCCGGCATTGCCACGCAGATGATGGTCGAGCGCAAGCTGACGGAGGAAGGCACGAGCCGCCAGCAACTGGGCCGCGAGGCTTTCGTCGAGCGCGTGTGGGAGTGGAAAAAAGAATACGGCGGCGCCATCCTCGACCAGATGAAGAGACTGGGCGCGAGCGTCGATTGGTCCCGCGAATACTTCACCATGGACGAGCGGCTGTCCGTCGCTGTGAAAGAGGCATTCGTCCGCCTGTATGAGCAGGGACTCATCTATCGCGGCGCGTACATTGTCAACTGGTGCCCGCGCTGCCAGACCGCCATCAGCGATCTCGAAGTGGTGCATCAGGAGCAGCAGGGCAAGCTGTATGAAATTCGCTATCCCGTGGTCGGCGAGGACGGCGCGTTTGTCTCCATCGCCACCACGCGCCCGGAAACCATGCTTGGGGATGTTGCTGTCGTCGTGAATCCGACCGACGCGCGCTATTTGCATTTGCATGGCAAGAAGCTGCGCCTGCCGCTGGTGGGCCGCGAGATTCCCATTGTGCCCGACGACTGGGCCAATCCGGAGTTCGGCACCGGCGCGGTGAAAGTGACGCCCGCGCACGATCCCAACGACTTCGCCATCGCCCAGCGGCAAAACCCGCCGTGGCGGGCCATTGTCGTAATGGACGAGACCGCGCACATGAACGAAGCGGCGGGTGCCTACGCGGGTCTCGACCGCTACGAAGCGCGCAAGAGGATTCTGTCGGATCTGGAGCAGCAGGGCCTGCTGGTTGCCGTCAAGGACTATGTGAACGCCATCGGCAAGTGCGACCGCTGCAAAACGGTCGTCGAGCCGCGGCTTTCAACGCAATGGTTCATCAAGATTCAACCGCTCGCCGACAAAGCCATCGAAGCGGTCGAGAGCGGGGCGATTCGCTTCACGCCCGAGCAATACAAGAAGACCTATTTCGAGTGGATGCGCAACATTCACGACTGGTGCATCTCGCGCCAGCTCTGGTGGGGCCATCGCATCCCCGCCTGGCACTGCGCGGACTGCAAGGAAATTACCGTGGCGCGGGAAACGCCTGCGGTCTGCTCGCACTGCGGGTCGCCGGGGCGACCGAAGCTCACGCAGGAAACCGATGTGCTGGATACGTGGTTTTCTTCCGGGCTGCTGCCGTTTACCGTCTTCGGCTGGCCTGCGCAGACGCCGGACCTTGCGGCCTTCTATCCCACGCAATTATTAGTTACTGGATTCGACATCCTCTTCTTCTGGGTGGCGCGCATGATCATGCTCGGCTGCCACTTCATGCTCGACGTTCCCATGCCCGACGGCTCGAAGCGCACGCTGGCGGACGCGGTTCCGTTTCGCGAAGTCTACATCCACGCGCTGGTGCGCGATGCCGACCGCCAGAAAATGTCGAAGACCAAGGGCAACGTCATCGACCCCATCGACATTATTCATCGCTACGGCACCGACGCCGTGCGGTTTACGCTCGCCTCCATGGCGTCGCCCGGTACGGACATAGCCTTCAGCGAAGCGCGCACCGAAGGTTATCGCGCCTTCGCCAATAAGATTTGGAACGCCGCGCGATTCATCTTCATGCAGATGGATCGGGCCAATGAGGCCGGAATCGCAATCGAACTGAGCTGGAGCCGCCGTGCAGAATTTATCCTTCCTGACGGGGACGCACCGCTTGAGGATCACTGGATCGCCGCCTGCTTGAACCGCTGTGCTGCGGAGGTCCACCAGTCCCTCGTGAACTACCGTTTCGACGACGCGGCCAACAGCATCTATCGGTTCTTCTGGGGCGAGTTCTGCGACTGGTATCTCGAAATCGTGAAGATACGCCTGGATTTCAACGAAGGGGCCGACAGATCGACAGCCACCAGTGCTCTTTCCATGCTATGCAACATTTTTCAATCCGCGCTGCGCCTGCTCTCGCCATTCATGCCTTTTCTAGCCGAAGAAATCTGGCATGCGCTTTATGAAGGCCGGACCCCTCAATTATCGATCGCCCTGACGGAATATCCAAAGGCTTTCGATATGGAATCAAAGGGAGTTGAATCGGTGATGGCGATGCTGCAATCCCTCATTAGCGATATCCGGAATCTGCGCAAGGAGCAGAATGTACCGGAGCGGGAGCCGGTTCCAGTGTTGCTGTACGCTGCCGACGTGCCCCACCAAGCCATCGCCCAGAGCTCTGGATTTGTGCGGAAACTGGCGAAAGCCTCTGAACTTCGATTTTCCGAAGCTCCCCTGAACACTCCAGGAGTTCGCCAGGGTCTGGAATATCAGCTCACTATCGAGTACTCCCAGCATGTCGACACCCCCGCCGAGCGCGAGCGCCTGACCAAAGACCTGGCCAAATTTGAGAAAGAAATGGAATCGAAACAGTCACAGTTACAGAATGAAGGGTTCCTCGCGAAAGCGCCTGCAAAAGTCGTTGACGGACTGCGGGCCCGCGCCAATGATCTGACCGTATTGATTGAAAAAACGCGCGCGGCCCTCGATTCACTTGACGCCGTTGGGAGCCGATAAGCGATGGACTGGAAAACCAAACGGGTCACCGCAATTCTGGAGCAGGCGCT
>JAJZCA010000273.1 GCA_021798735.1 Acidobacteriota bacterium
AATTGATTAACGCCACGGCGGGCGACAGCCAAGATCCGCCTTGGGCGAGATGGCCCATCGTTCCGCCACGGATCTTGGCTCGGACGATGTGCCCGCCGACGGGGCGGAAAATCCCGGATACGCTCCCCACACTGCAACGACGGGCACCGTCGCGCCCCAAGGCTCCAATGGTGGGCGTTGAGGGATCGCGCCGCCAACGGATGGGACCGCCAACTCCGATCACCAACTCGAAGATTCCGGCCGTCCGAACCTTTTCCAACAGGCTGCGCCGTTACCCTACGCTTTAGGTATCCGGGTCGCCTTACCGATTTGACGACCAACCAACCCGCCGGCGAGCGCCGCAGCGCCCATTGCCAAGACTCCGGCTGGACCAGCGACTGCAGCAGCAATACCCGCACCCAACAGCGTACCCAAAGCAGTGTTCTCCTGCCGCAGTGCCCGCTTTCGGGTACTAGACATCGGTGCTCTAATGGTAAAATTCCTGCGACGGGCTGTTTGAGTGGTCATCGCACCTTTACTGCGATTGCAGCCGACGCAGGCAGCAAAAAGATTATTGCCGTGGTTGCTTCCCCCTCTGGCGCGTGGACGGGAATGGTCGACCTCCCATGCGCCACGGGCCCCGGCGGTGCCATAATTGGCGAAAGCCAGTTTCTTGTGGCAGATGTGGCAGTATCCATCGGTCCTGTCGTAAACCATTCTCCGTTGGCGATCATCGAATGCCATATGTGATATCCTAACCTCGATCATTCGCCGCGTGCGAGAATCAGCACCACGAGTGCTGTCAGCGCGGCGGCTCCAATCAACAACAATCCCACCTTCAATGGATCTTCCACTCGCTCCGCTTCCACCTGGATTCCTTGGGCGGGCAGCGCGCTCGCCACCTTGTCGGCTTGCGTGAGAACCTGTCCCGGCGACCATCGCATAGCACGCGCCGCCTTTGCCAATTGCTCCACACTGATCGCAACGGTCCCGCGTTCCGCACGGGACCATGTGGACTGCGCAACTCCCACTGTCTTCGCCAGTTTGCTTTGATCCAGACTAAGTTCCTTCCGTCGGGTTTCCAGGATGCGACCGACTATGGCTGGGTAAGTTGTTGCAGGCTTGAGTTGGTTCATTGACATTTTCCATTAACGACATTATGCTTATCATGCATATTTATCAATAAGGAGTATATGCTTATGTCTACTGAACGTCAAGCCTTATCCAAGGGGATGGTTGTTGCCGTGTCTCTGCGAAGGTTTGGAACCTTGCTACAACACGTTGGGATTGTGACAGACTGGGACTGGCAGGGGCAAGCATGGGTAATTTCCAACTCGCTCGCTCGCAGAGGCGTGGTCGAAGAACCACTGGCGGATTTTGCGGCCGAACAGCCCGTCAAGATTTTAGGCTATTTTGGCACGTTAACCCCGGAGGCGGTTGTGCAGCGAGCACGAAGCAGACGAGGTGACCAATGGAAGCTGTTCTCCTGGAATTGTGAACATTTTGTTCGTTGGGCGCATGGCATAGAACCAGCCAGTCCCCAATTGACGGCAGGTGTGGCGGTAATGGGTACGATCGCTCTGATCGCTTTTGCAGCCTTCGGTCCGGGCACCGCGTCAGGGTGACCGCCGACGAGGTTCCAAAAAGGTCCTGATTCTCGCCACAGTCGGCTTGATGTTTTGGACACCCTGATGGCGGTGCTTTTTGCCGGCACCGCCGTACTCGCCGGAGAGCAAATCCACCTGAACTTTGATGGGCCGGCCATCAACCATCACGGTGCGAAAGAAGGTAAACGGTTGGCGGCCCTCCGCATAACCTTGCTTTTGCAGATGTTCGAGGATGGTGCGATACCGCTCTTCATCAATCGTGCGGTGATTGACCGCCAAATCCACGTCCGTGCTGCCGATGTGTCGCGGCTGCGCTTGACCAAAAAGCAGTTCCGGAACCCAGCCGCCGACCAGAACGATATCGTCGCGATACTCTCCCAAAATGTGCACGAGTTCCAGCATGACCATATGGGCGGCCTGGGTTGCCTGTTGGGAGTAGTCAGCGCGGGAATTCACCATGATGGCTTGAGCACCTCGCGCAAAATCGCCTCGGCGGCTTCTTCGCCGCGGGCGACGTTCCCGCGGAGGTCCAAGTACGCCTGTAGCGGCGAGACGACCTGGATGCCGTCTCTGTCCTGGCTATCCATCAGCACGCCCTCGTCGTAAGGTTCGATAAGGCTGACGTTGCTGCCGCTGGGTACCCGTTTCCAGTCGAGTTTTTCCGCTACGGCTTCCATCGGCTCACGCACGTAAGCTGCGACCCGCTGGTACCGGACCGCGGGTGCCAACCGCGCGGCGGCGGAAAAAGCGGTCAACGTGCCCAACGGCTCGCCTCCCTGGCTTTTGCCCGCAATCGCACGTTCGATCTCATCGACCGATGCCATGGCATAGAAGTTTTCGATCCGATTACGGGTAAAGCGGTAGGCGGCAGCCCATTCGGCCAGCAGGGCTTCGGGCTTCGCGAGCGAAATGCCTGAATTACTCGACCGTAGCCATTCGCGAGCATCCAGAAGTTTTTTCACGTTCGAGACCTGCCCCAGGCTTACGCCGGCGGCGCCGGCCAACGGCTTGACCAGCCAGGATTCATTGGGATCGCGCATCAGGACGCGAAGAATGCGCTCGGCCTTGGGAGAGTAGAGAGATCGCAGGTCGCGCTTTTCAGTAAACGGGTTCGACTGGCCGGCCTTCCTGATGTAGACCTTATCGATGCAAATGCGGCAATTGCCCGCGAAATCCACATAGCCAATGCCCTCGGCCTTGAGAATCTCCGCGGCGACGTCCGAAATGAATGGCGCGACAACGATCGCGTAGGCGTCCTTGAAGGATGAGCGATAGCGTGCGAGCGCATTGACCGCTTCGCGGACGATGCGCGGCTGGCCGCTCTTCTTCACTTCCAGCAGCAGCGTGCGCTCGCCCGTACCTTGGATGCGAAGTTTTCCAATGCGATCGATTCGCGCGGTGCCGACAGGAACCTCCCGCCGCCCCCAGCGTAGGACGCAAAAGGGGGCGTCCTCAAAGCACTGGGACACGGCGGCGGACGCACGGTCGAGGAAATTGGATTCTTTTTCTTTCACTAAATCATAACCCTTCAACGCTTGCTGAAAGTCAGCATACCACTGAAACAGCCTGAAAGCAACTATTTCATCACAATAATATATTTCAGCGTTCGTTGAAATACTACTATTTAGTGAAAAATATTGAAGATGATCGGTTTCCTACTGCTGCCGGGCCTCATGAGTTTCTCTTCCACCGTCTCAACGTAACGGCCCGGTGAGACGGGATTACCTCCGTAAAGCCTCGAAAAATGGTCGTTTCTTCGGCCCAATCGCAGGATATCGCGTTTTTTCATCTTACGTCCGCCGGGGTCTTATCCCATGACGACCCGGTGCTGAGTTTCTACCATTCCGTGCGAACTCATTCCTCTATCGAGCTGCCATCTGGACCGCACGGGTGACCGGAGATGTCGGCCAGCGCAACGATGATGTCAAAACGTACCCCGGGAGCAACTCCTCTAATTACGGGCCCACGCCTTCGGCGGCAACGATGGCATCTATGTCGGCGAAGCTACTCGTATTGTGCGTCCCTGCGTACCGGAAAGAACGACGGACGACATCCCCATCACAGGCAAATCAATAATAGCGTCTGCTTTCTGGACCAGCGCGCTGTCATGGCTCGTGAAGAGCAAAATTGCTTGTTTTTCCGCAGCGAACTGACGCAGCGCGTCGAAGATCAGATCTGCGGTGTCCCGATCTATACCGGTGGTAGGCTCGTCAGCAAGGATCAGGCGCGGTGCAGCAGTCAGGAAGACACGGGCCAATGCGATGCGGGATTGTTCGCCGCCGGATAAGCCCCGAGGCATACATGCGTCATAGCTGCCTTTCAGGCAAGCAATCGTTTCATGGATACACGCCGCCCTGGCTGCTTCGATAATCTGTTCTCGGGAAGCACCAGGAGTTGCGTGTGCAATATTCTCCGCGATTGTTCTGCGCCAAAACAAAACGGGGCGCTGGGGCACGTACGCAATAGACGACGCCAGCCATTCCCGGTCTGGTTGACTAAGTGGTTCGCCGGCAATCTCGACGTAGCCGCTCGCGCGGGGATGCAGGCGCAAGAGGTGACGGAATAACGTGGTCTTGCCAGCGCCGGAGGGGCCGCGCAGTGCAATAGTCCGGGCAACATCAAACGATGGCAAGTCGAAAGTCAGTGGCCCAATCGGGCGCCCACTAACTTGGAAGGATACGTTGCGAGCGACAAGGAACGGAGCCGTGCTCGCCGTACCACGCCGGGCCACCTTGGCGTAGGCGTCCGCTTCGGGCAGGCTAACCACGTCCATAATAATCCTTAGATTACCAGTTGCTTCGTAAAGACGATCGAGGATTGCGTTGCAATTATGAATTGATGCCAGCATGGCTGCGCGCAGCGCAGGGAGGACAACTAAATTTCGCAGTTGCGCGTGGCTGGCTATTCAACTGCGGGCTGACGTGACTAAGAACGGCAAGGCCGATCAGCTTCCCCTCCACACGGACCTGATCGCCCTGCTGCAATCACGGAAACCGGGGCAGGTCGAAGAATCCATCTTCGCTCAAATCCCCGGCATGAAGAACTTTCGGCGCGAATTGCAAGTCGCCGGCCTGGATACCAGTATTGATTTCCATTCACTGCGCCACACCTATTGCCAACTCCTAGTGCGGGCGGGAGTGTCATTGAAACTTGCCCAGCAACTGATGCGGCACTCTGATCCCCGTTTGACCAGCAACATCTATGGCCGCATGGGCATCCTGGACACGTCCAAGGCCATTCAAGACATCAACTTGGGAAAGCCTTTATCTACTCCGGCGGTTGCCGAAACGACGAACCCTCCAGTTCCTCAGCCCAACCACGGGCGCAACCATGAAACGTGCCTTTCGGGGCATTTTGATACGCCAGCCTGCACGCTGGGCAGTGGCAATCCGGAGGGGTTGAACGATGAGGAAACCATTGAAAATACAGGTCTTTGCGCGAATGCTCACACTGATGCGTCAAAAGCGGGCGATGGGACTCGAACCCACAACAGCCAGCTTGGAAGGCTGGCGCTCTGCCATTGAGCTACGCCCGCAATTGAACAGAGATTATAAGATT
>JAJZCA010000274.1 GCA_021798735.1 Acidobacteriota bacterium
GAGAGATCGACGCGCTTATAGTAGAGGCCCGCGTACAGCGGAGAATCCACCAGCGTGTTCAGCGGCGTGCGTTCGAACTTGATGGTGCCGCCCTGGTCGGATGCGGTCTCCAGCGCGGTGGCGTACTTCCATCCGCTCGGCAGCTTCAGCGTGGCATCAAATGGAATGTCACGCGAAAAATATCCCGCTGGGTACATCACCACTTCGTTCCATTCCAGGTTCGCGATGGCGTCGGAAATCTCGATGCGGCCCGCGCTCGGCTTGATCGGAGAAAGGTAATCGAAATCCAGTCCCACCGTCTTCGCGCCTGTTGTCAGCGGCACATGGATCGCATACATATTCACGCGGTCGCGTACCCATTGCACGCTCCTGCCATCGACTGTTGTTGCAATGCCCGCCAGGCTCGCAATCGGTCCCGAGGGCGCATGTTCGCCCGGAAGCCACTGCGGATACAGCAACACCATCTCTTTGGCGCCCGGCTCCACCGGGATCTCCTCATGCACTTTCTCGACACGGTCCACATTGTTGGTCAGGTCAACCGTCAGCTCAATCGGGCCAGCATAAGGCTTGTCGAGCGGCGCAATGATCGGCGGCGGCATCGGTACCGGCTGCGGCTGCGGTTGCGGCTGAGGTTTTGTCTGCGCCAGTGCGCACGAGGCGAGGAGGATAGAGAAAACCGGCAAGAAGTTAGCGGAACTCATCATGGCAACGAGTGTAATCGCTGTCGGAGTGAGGATGTCAACCGTTCCTCGCGTTCTGTCCACCCCGGAAACGAAATTTCCTATCTCAACTTCTGGAAAGCGTGACTGCTCGGCTGCTGAGGGTCGTACACGCCTTTTACTATGCCTCGACCTTCCTGAATCGTGAAATAGCGATCGACAGATGGAAGGCGAACTTTTTCCGTGGTTCGATCCGGCCAGTGAATTTCAAGCTGATCGACTTTGCCGTTTGTGCCCAGGCCAAAATGAATGCGAGGATCGTTGTTAGAAACGAAACTCCCTCCACTGAGCACATCCTCGCGCTGACGAATTCCCCGCGCCGTCAAATACACCGTGGCACCGACGGCATCGCGCGGGCTTTTTGGGCCGCCAATCAATTGGAAGCCGACCCAATGGTTGCTGTTCGTAGTCACGTTGCGCAATAAAACCGGTACGCCGTCCAGTTGATTGATGACGACGTCGATTTTTCCATTGTTGAATAGATCGCCGAAGGCCGCACCTCGTGCGGTATAGGCGGCGGCCAGGCCCGTACCGTTCACAGCAGGTACCAGGTCAAACTTCTTTCCTGCGATATTGCGAAATAGCAACGGGCGCTCCGCGTAGCTGGTGCCCCAGTTGTGTTGATCGACCTCCGGATACAAATGACCGTTCACTAGGAAAATATCTTTCCAGCCGTCATTGTCGTAGTCCACAAAACCATCGCCCCAGCCCACAAATGGAATCGTGGGATCGGCGATCGCCATTTGGTAGCTGACGTCGGTGAAGCTGGCATCGCCGTCGTTTCGATAGAGCGGATTGTAATCGTCGGAAAATGTCGTGTTGTAGATATCGAGCAAGCCATTGTTGCGGTAGTCTCCGATTGCGATTCCCATCGAAGCCGTTTCCCGTCCGCTTTCATTCAACGCATATCCGGAGCTGTAACTGTCGTCTTCGAATGTGCCATTGCCCTTATTAATGTAGAGATAGCTTGGCGTTGAATCGTTCGCAACCAACAGATCCATCTTGCCATCGTTGTTCACATCGGCAAACACGGAAGTCAGGCCATAGTAGTGGTTCGGATCGCTGACGCCTGCCTTGACGCTCACGTCCGTAAATGTGCCGTCGCCGTTGTTGTGAAATAGATGGTCCGCTTCTCCCGGCAGACCGCGTGGTCCGCACATGACCCGCACTCCGCGAAAAATGCACGATTCCAGACTCGTAGGATGGGCGATGTCATAGTGAATGTAGCCGGATACGAACAGGTCGAGACGGCCATCGCCGTCGTAGTCGCCGAACGTTGTGCCGATCGACCAGTTTCCTAGCGCCACGCCGGCCTTCTCCGCGATATCGGTAAAGGTTCCATCGTGGTTGTTGCGATAGAGACGATTTTTTCCGAAATTTGTCACGTAGATGTCGGGCCAACCGTCGTTGTCGAAATCGCCCACGGCCACGCCTTCTCCCCAGCGGCCATTCGTCACTCCTGCTTGTTCCGCAACGTTGGTGAACGTCCCGTCATGGTTGTTGTGGAATAGCGCCGCCTGCGGCGGAGTAGTTTTGCCGCTCATCGCGTCATAGGTTGAACCGTTCACCAGGTAAATGTCGAGCCAGCCGTCGCGATCGTAATCCAACAACGCAACCCCAGCGCCGAATGCATCCAAAATATATTTCTTGCTGAGCGTGCCCGTCTGTTCCCGCCACTTCGTCAAGCCGGCTTTGTCTGCGACATTTTGAAAGACAATGGGTCCTGAATCCACATAGCCGCCGGCAGTGATCGGGCGCTTCTGTGCATCGAGCACCGGGGCATAGGCTTCTCCCGTGGATACACCTGAGCCGCCCATCTGTTGCTGCGTTTGCAGTGCAATCGGAGGCCGCACGCGCGCCCAGATCGCCTCGGCTGGTAAAAAGATCAGTAGGAAGAAGACTGAGCAGCCGGCGAGCAGAATGTTTTCTCGCTTGTTCAATATCGCACTCCGTGGTTTTGCCAAGTCTACTATTATGTCTATTATGTCAGCCGATAGGGTTGAAGAATGCCATCGTCAGCAGGGTATTCAAAACCTTTAATGCGAGTGTTCAGTTCGCAGGATAGTTTGTGCATTCTGCTCTGCCTGAAGCTTTTTGCAGATGTTGCGTTCGCGGGCGGCCTCTGCGTGCTGGCCTGCCATGCTGAATGCCGTCCCTAACACGTAGTGTGCCTGCGCGAAATCAGGATCGACTTCTGTCGCCTTCTTCAATGGCTTTAATGCCTCCAACGGCTGCTTCAGCATGATGTGGCATTGGCCGAGATCCATAAGAGCGTCACGGTAGTTTGGATTCACAGCAACCGCTGCCTTCAGATAGGGGATCGCCTGCGCGGGTTTATCTTGCTGGCGCAAAATTTCGCCCATCATGTAATTGGAGACAGGATCATTCGGATACCGACTCAGCTCCTGCTGGAACTCATTCATTGCCTGTGGAACCTGGTATTGCCTCCAGTAGATCAAGCCGAGGCTGGAATGCACTCCGGGATAGTTTGGATCTTCGACGAGGACCGTCTGGAATTCTTTGAAGGCGTCGTCCTCCTTTGACATCACATCATCCGCCAGGCCGAGCATGAAATGCGCTTCAGGGGAGTTGGGATTGATGGCCATAATCCGATCGAAAACTGTCGTCACGCCGGAATAGTTCTTGTCCCTCCAGTAGGCTTTTCCTAAAACATCGAGCGTTGGTAGATCGCCCGGTTGCAATTTGTTGGCCCGCTCCAGATACACGATGGATTCAGGGTAGCGATCCAGTGCAAACAGATCGAGACCGGTAAGCTCCAGCGCCTGAAACGTCGGCGTCGTTTTCGAGAACGACTCCAGGAAAGGGAGGGCATCTTTATATCGGTGCGCTCGAAAATAGGCGACGCCCAGGTTGCGCCCAGTAATGGAGTCGCCGGGTTTGATCTGCAATGCGCGTTCATACAAAGCGATTGCCTCATTGTCGCGGCCTAGCCGTGCCAGCGAAATTGCCAGGTTGTTCAGAATTTCAATCGAGTTCGGAGCGAGAGCAAGGGCCTGTCGGAATGCTTTTTCAGCTGCGGTGTAATCGCCCTGCTGTAAGGCGCTATTTCCTCGCGACCAATCCAGGGAAAGCTGCTGTTTTGGTGTTGCGAGTTTCGACCCTTTGCTCTGGCTGAAAATACATACAGAAGAAAAGAGAAGAAAAGATAGAGAAACGAGAGCGGAAACCTTGCGTTTTATAAAAATGTTTTTCGACAATTGACTGTTCATTTTGATCATCCGACTTACCACGGCTAAAGAGTTTACCCAAAAGGGGCCAGCGCGCATTTGCGAACACTGCCAAACACACGCCGAAAAGTTTTTTCCATTGACAATTAGTCGCACACCTAGTCATATAGATGAGATGAACATGCAAGCGTTTGCCACGGCGGCAATCAGCTTGCTTGTAAAGTGCGGCTCTCGAACAGCACTCAACCTCATCTTATTGTCCAACTTTTTAGGAGGTCACTCTGCATGAAAAGACTAAGACTCTGCGCGTTCACGCTTACACTCCTGCTCCTGTGCATCCCATCGGCAATGAAAGCCCAGGAACTGCAAGGTACGATTAACGGTACGGTTACGGATTCTTCAGGCGCGGTGATTCCCAATGCCGCTGTTACCATCAGCCAAAACGGCGTGAACGGAGTATCTCGCACCATCCAGACAAATACATCCGGAAGCTACACGGTAACCAACCTTCCGGCTGGGAATTACACCGTTAGTGTAACTGCCCCTGGTTTTCAAACCTACGCCGCGCAAAATGTTGTTCTCTTCGTGGCGCAAACGCGCTCCGTCAATGCGAATCTCAAGCCGGGCGCAACCAGTCAGACCGTGACCGTAAGTCAAAACGCGGTCAGCCTGGATACCACCACCAGCGCGCTGGCAGGAACAATCTCCGGTACACAGGTTCGCGAACTCCAGTTGAACAATCGAAATTTTGAGCAATTGGTCACCTTGCAACCCGGCGTCGTCAGCGGGTTGCCGGATCAGGTTGGCTTCGGCCTCAGCAACACTTCAGCGGTTGCGGTGAACGGCGCTCGCGACACAGCCAACAACTGGACAGTAGACGGCGCGGACATCAACGATAGCGGTTCCAATGCCACGCTGCTGAATGTGCCAAGCGTCGACGCGATCCAGGAATTTACACTGGAGAGAAGTACCTATGACGCTGGATTTGGTCGCAGCGGTGGCGGACAAGTCTTGGTGGCCACCAAATCTGGCACCAGCTCCTTCCACGGCGATGCGTATGAGTTTGACCGCAATAATATATTCAACGCCAACAGCTACTTTAATAAGCAGACCACGCCAATTACGCCGCGGGCGATCGAGCGGTATAACGACTTTGGCTTTACAATTGGCGGCCCTCTGTATATTCCAAAGAAGTTCAATACCGAGAAGAACAAGATG
>JAJZCA010000011.1 GCA_021798735.1 Acidobacteriota bacterium
GGCCCAACATCCTGGTTTGCGCCAGGCCTTCCATGGCATGTGGGTACGCGCGTATCAAGGCGATGCCTCCGTCTTCGCCTTGGAATTGCCGATGGATCAGATTCCCTCCGCGGCACAGCTCCCGGCAGCAAGCCTCAGTTCTATTGCGCAGCAAAAAACGCCCGTGACCGCATACGATCCCACGCAACCGGAGGTTCAGCCCAGTCTCACGGTTGATCGGGATCCGATTCTCTCACCCGATGTTGAAGAAAAAGTGCCGATAACTCCCGCCACCCCTGCAGCGGCCGCCCAGGCCGGCGAAATTCAAAAGGGGAAGTCCGGTGTGTATACCCTGCGCGAAGATGTGAATGAGGTCGTGCTGAACTGCACTGTGGTGAACGAAAAGGGGATACTGGTCAAGGACCTGAAGAGCGCCGATTTTCACGTGTGGGAGGATGGTGTTCCCCAGAAGATCGACTCATTTCAGTTCCAGGACCTGCCGGTATCCATGGGTATCCTGGTCGATAGCTCAGGGTCGATGCGAGATAAGCGCGCGGCGGTCGACGCGGCTGCACTGGAACTGGTGAGGGCCTCGAATCCAGACGATGAAGCATTCGTCGTCAATTTTTCCAATCAAGCCTATCTCGATCAGGACTTCACTTCGGACATCTCGGCCCTGCAACGGGGACTGGCGCACTTCAATCCCCAGCACATGACGGCGCTGTACGATGCAGTGGTGGCTTCGGCGGACGAATTGTCCAAGCAAGCGAGGCATCCAAAAGAGGTGCTCATCATCATCACCGATGGAGCGGACAACGCGTCGAGGTTGAACCTGGAAAAGGCCGTTCACCGTGTGCAGTATCTGGGGGGACCCGTAGTGTATTCCGTTGGGCTGCTTTTTGGTGACGACAAGCAAGAAGCGCAGCGGGCGAGAAGGGATCTGCAGACGCTGTCGGCGGATACGGGGGGCATTGCGTACTTCCCTCAGTCGCTGCAGGATGTGGACGAAATTGCCGCTGAAATTGCCCGCGACATTCGCCACCAATACACGATCGGCTATCACCCCACGAAGTCCGTCACTCTGGGCGGCTTCCGAACCGTACGGGTCGAGGCGTTAGCCTCTGGTCATCGCAAGCTGATTGTGAGAACCAGCAAGGGATATTACCCCAAGCAAGTAGTCCAGCAGAGGCAAAAGATTCTCCACGTGCAACCGATACAGTCGAAGCCTTGATTTCAAGAGATGGCAAAATAGAGTGTCCTTTCGGCAAGGGTGCGTGACGCGATGTAGTTTAGCTTGCTTAAGTTCAATCAGCCGCTGAGGTCGGCTGAGATTGAACAGCAAAAGCGCATCCGCTATCGCCGAGCCAATCGCGCAGATGCAACGGCAGTTGGATGAGTTGCATCAGAGTGCTACCACCGGAGGCACCCGACAAGATGGGCTTTGCATAGCGCTCACAAAAGAACAGCCAAACCGAAGCTCGTAGCCGTGGCGGGTAGCCTACTCGACAAGCTGTAAATTGAGGGCAATCCGCACGCCGTTCACCAGAACGACGCTTTGGTTGATTACATCCTGACTGGTAATTTTGTTCTCGACGAAGGAACGAACGGAGTTCAGAGGACAAATGTAATCGACAGTTTCAGAAGGAGATTTCTCGGTCCCGAGACGATTGCGTACGGAAAAATCGAGCGAGTCGTATTCCGCGTTTGCCGGGAGTTCCTTTAGCAGGCCCTTCAACTCCGGCGCAAGAAAGAGATCGAAGGTTTGAGCGGCACGCTTGTAAATGGAACTTGTGCCACTCTCGAAAGACAGGGTATTTTGCATCGTGAGATGTAAAACTGTCCGACCGCCGTGACTTTCAAACACAGGCGGCGCGCTTTCCATCAGGTGAAACCTTGTTCCATCTGCTTTCAGCATGGCATCGAGTTGCGCCTGAAACTGCGCCTGCAACTGCATTGCATTTGCTGTTGTTGGAGGTTTCAAGTCGGACTTCGATTTCGAAACCACCGGAGAGGCCACGACTGCAGGAGTGGTGCCGCCAGAAGTAGAAACCGCACTTTCTGAAACAGAGGAAGGCTGTGTCCGCTCCTGGCGCGGGACCGAGCGCTCCAGCGACTGCACGTTGAGCGGGGCCTTCAGGCCTAGCGCAAGACCGAAGTCTTTGCCATCCACAAAAATGTCCGAGCGATTGAGAATCTCCTGCCGCTGCGTATTCCCGGACGTACTCAGATAAGCGAATGCGTCCTTCCAATCGAACACGGCAGTCAGCACTTCTTGTCCTTCGTAGTCGTACGCATTGTTTGCATCTCGCGTGTCGTAAACGATTTCAAAGCCGATCCCATCGCAGTCGATGTTCGCGGGGACCTGCTGCGTGACGAGCCGCAGGATGGGGACAACCACATCTTGAAAGGTCCGGCTGGCGCGCTCATTCTTGGAAAGTTGCGTTGCGCTGAAGGCCGTCTTGTAAATCCCTGAGATTTTCAATATCTCACGACCTTCAAAATAAACAAATTCGATCCCGTTGCGGTCCGACGCCGCGCGTTGGCCAGGTTTTGCGTTCAAATAGCGGGCCAGCTTGAAGGGATAGGGAAATTTCGTCGCGGCAATCGATTGCTGAAGGGATTGGAGTTGCGGAAGATACCTGGTTTCATCGGCTTTCAACCGTGGATTCAGTATTCCATCTGGAGCCACTTGGCCGAATGCCGCTGCCGTCGCGCCAAGGAGCAGACCCACCATGATGGGCCCGCGCGCGGCACGGAAAAACCGCGCGGCGCTGAAAAACCGCGCGACGCATCTCATGAAGGCTTATTTTTCCGGTCTCGGGCGGACCCGCTCGACGACTTGCCGTATGCTGGCACGGCAATGGCCCGGATATAAGCAATCAGATTGCGGATGTCGTCCTGCGTCAGCGACTTGCCATAGGGCGGCATCATGGCCGATTTTCCCATGGCCCGTCCTCCCCGCGTAATGATTTGTTGCAGAGACGCGTCACTCATTCCGTTAAACACTGTTCCGTCGTTCATCAGCGGAGGCGTCGGCGTGACGTTGGAGCGATTGGAAGGTCCGGCAGGCGTAGAGTCTGCGTGGCACCATACACACTGCTGGTAGAAAACGATCTTACCGTGTGCCTCATGATAATTCAGAGGAATGATGCGTTGCGGGTCGTTCCAGTCAGTCTCAGTTCCATAGGAACCAAACGAGGCGTACTGATGCCATGCCGGATGCGGCACGGTTGTAACGATCGCGCCCTGGTCCCGCGACCAGCACCAGCAGGGCGGGTTGGGAAAGCGTTTCATCACGTATGCGGCCAGCCCTAGACATCCAACCATAACAGAGAAGAAAATCAGCAGGTACTTCATTGTCCTCCTCCCGCTACAGCGGTAGATGCTGCGCTCCCCGATGCCGGGGCCTGCTTCAATGTCAGCAAATATGCGGTCAGGTCTCGGATCTCATCTTCGGTAAAGGAATGTCGCGGCTCGATTGTGCCCGGGACCAATGCCTGAGGATCGTGCAACCACGCCTCCATCCACGCGGGAGTCAGCCAGTTGCCCGCATTGTTCAGGCTCGGTCCGACATAACCCCCGGACGCCCCGATCGTGTGGCAGGACTGGCACTGATATTTTGCCGCGTAGAGTTGCTTTCCGTGTTCCGCCATCTGTGGCGTAAATCCGTTTTCATCGATCGCCGTGGGGTTCACCTGCGGGTTTCGAAGCGAGGCCGACAGATAATCTGCGATTGTGGTTGCGTCTTTCTTTGACATATTGAACTCCGGCATTCGCACCGTAAGTGTCGGGCGAAGCGTTTGCGGATTCTGTAGGAATTCGATCAGCCATTCGTGTTGCGACCGGCTGCCCTCATACGACAGGCTTGGCGCCAAAGTCCCACCGTATCCGTTGAACGCATGGCACACATAGCACTTATACCGATGGTAGAGTTGTTGAAATTGGCCATCCGGATGAAATTCCGGGTGCGGCCGAGGAACGATCAAAGACTTCTGCGTACTGCTCGTGATCGGTGGGCCGCTCATACTGAGCAGGGCGGTCGTTAAATCATCCAGGTCGGCATGGCTCAGGTGGAATTGGGGCATGTGCGTCTCAGGACTGACGGAAACCGGGTCAGTTACTTTCGACTGGATGTAAGAAATCATGAACTTCGGGACTTTCGACACGCTGATGTCGAGTTGCGATACATTCCCCTTAACAAAATGCAAAGGCTGCGACTGTTTCTGTGCCACCTTCACCTGGACAAGATAAGGACCTGCCGCCATCCCGAACGCGGAAAGATCGGGGGCGAAGTTGCTGCGCGGGGTGACTCCCCGGATTACATGGCACTCGGCGCAGCCCTTTTCGACAAACAACTGCCGGCCAAGTTGTATCTCCGCATCGGTGGGCGCCCCCAACTGCGGCACATCCTTCAATAGGTCCGGATCTGTAAGCCGTTTCAGGATGTACTGCGTCACTTCATACAAGTCCTGGTCGGACCACTGAAACTGCGGCATTTTGGTGTGCTGCAGATAGCTCTGCGGGTCGCGCAACCAGGCCACCAGCCACTCCGGCTTCACTTTGCTGCCGACCTTCGTCAGCTCCGGCCCGATGTCTCCTCCGATGAGCGTGGTCTCTCCGGCCCGGTCAACGGCAAGTGCATGGCACGTTACACAGAACATCTGGTCAAACCGGATCTTGCCCTGGTCCGCCGCATCCCCTTTTCTGGCCACGACAGCAACGACACGCGGACTGAATCGATACGGTGCAACCGGCTTTGCCCGCTGCACGCTCAGGTACGCCGAAAGCGCGCGCAACTCCTGGTCGCTCAGTTGGAATTTCGGCATGCGTGGATCGGTGTCCACGCCGTCAACTGTCACGTTGCCATCCGCGTCGGTGAGTGTGCGCGGCTCTTTGAGCCACTTGTAGATCCATTCGCGGCTGACCTTGGTCCCCACGCTGGTCAAGTCCGGTCCCAGCATGTCGGGGCGATCGATGTCCTGAAGTTGATGACATGCGATGCAATTGAACTTTACGATCAACTGCCGGCCATGGTTCAGACGAGGCGTCTGCTGAAGGTCATTTCGATGGCATGCTCCGCAGCTACCTTGCACGTATTGTGTTGGTAGCACCGGCTGCTTCCACGCGAGGATGCCGGGCCGCATGTCCACGTGCCGGACGGGCCCCCGCTTGTACTGTTTCCAAGCGTGCCAATCCGTTCTTGCCTGCCAGAAGATCAGGGCCAGCAGAACGGCCATAAAGAGGGCGAACACATAAGACGCCCAGGAAAGGGCCTTTTGCAGTTTTTCAGATGACATGCCTGCTCCATCGTCCAGTCCATGTTTGCATCGATGACCGGACTGGATCGCGATACGAACTTCCAGCCACAAGCCATATAGGCGCGGTATATTGCGCGCCGTTCCGGTATATCGGACAGGCCTTCTTGTATTTTGGGTTCAATTCAACCCAGTCCATATCTACAACTTTTTTAATAGTATTCACGGCGACTGATCCGGCCCTAAAGCATTGTATTCGGGTAACCCATCCTTGCCGCGTCCTTTGCGGCTAGGGTAGAAAAAATTGGTTCATTCCAACCGGGCCGGAGCAATAGTTCCCATGGCCCAACTCTTATTGCTTCACGATCAGGTTCACGTTCGTTGTCTGCCGCATAGCACAGGCGCATGGGACGCAGTTGCAGTCCGGCTTGGCCTTGGCACCCGTATCGACTCGCACAGTCACCGCCCGCGTCGTAGGCTTGGCTTCTTCGCTCCACGTCTTCAACGTGTACTGGCCTGGAGGGACATTTTTGATTGTGTAATTGCCATCTTTGTCAGTCACCGCAAAATACGGTGTCGGCACAACGACAATGTAGCCTGACATTTCGGAGTGGACTTTGCAGAGCAATGGGACAACGCCCAGATTGTGGAAGGTGAAGGACTTTACAATCCCTTGCGGCCATGTACCCATATTGTGCGCCAATGTACGGTCGTTATTGATGGCGGGCCAATATACATTGTGTTGGACCGGGTCATCGTTGAGAAAATTGACTGAGGTCCCTTTCAAAATAACAAGTACATGCGGGACGAATTCCATCCGCGCCTGGTCCATGACCGCATGCAGCACTGGCGGCGGAAATGTCTTCCCCGGAATGCTATCGATGTAAACAACGATGTCTTCCGGGGAACGCATTCCTTGCGCTGTGACCTTTCCTTGCACATCTCCTGCCTGGGCAAAGCGTGTCAGCGATACCACCAGGACCACAACGGCAAACAACACAGCGATCTTCTTGTGTTCGGCCACAGCTACGTCTCCTTGCAGCAGGTTGTGAAAGTTGCCAGGGTCTCCGCCGCTCAATGCGCTATCTCTTTACTGTCAAGTTGGCGTTCGCGATGCCGGCGCTCACTGTCACTGCCTGCGTCGTAGGCTTGGCTTCTTCGCTCCACGTCGTCAAGGTGTACTTGCCAGGTGGAACATCCTTGATTGTGTAATTGCCTTCCTTGTCAGTCAGTGCAAAATAAGGTGTAGGCACTACAATAATGTAGCCGGACATCTCGGGATGAACATTGCAAAGCAATGGGACAACGCCCAGCACATCGAAAGTGAACGGCTTTGAAATTCCCTGCGGCCAGGTGCCCATATTGTGCGCCAGCTTGCGATTGCGGTTTATGGCCGGCCAATATACGTTGTGGCCGAACGGATCCTCATTTGTAAAGTCGACCGTTGTTCCCTTCAGGATGACGAGCACATGGGGGACATAGGCCATATGGTGCTGGTCCATCACGGCATGCTGTGCCGGTGGAGGAAATGTCTTACCCGGTATGGCGTCGATGTAAACAGCAATGTTCTCTGGAGAACGTACACCTTGCGCTGTGACCTTTCCTTTCACATCTCCCGCCCAGGCGGAACTCGCGATTAGTCCTAGGACAAGCAAAACGGCGGCCGGAAAAACGATCTTCTTTAAATTGCTCATTTCCATATCTCCTCAATGTAGTAGTTTGTGTTGGCTCGGAACCGATCTATCGCGCGTTGTTAAAATACAAAATCAACCCCCGATATGAACTTGTTGTCGCGATAAAATGTGTTGGTCCCAGGGACGGGCTGTTGGTAATTAAAGGAATACTGCGTCTCCAGCTTAATGTTGGGACGCGCAAAGATTTGCAAGCCAGGACTGTAAATATTCCTCGTGTCATAGCGGGAAATACCATTCAATCGATCCGTGGGAGAGTTAACCCCGTCATAGCGCATCAGGCCGATGAGCCACGGATAGAACCAGTACTCGGCTTCAAGGAAACCCCCGGAAAAAGTTACCGGCGTGGCGGACACAAAGGCCGTGCTGTTTGCGTTCAGGGCCTCATTCGAATCGTGACCATGCTCCATAAGGCCCCAGAGCTCAAAATCTCCGCGGAACCTATAATCGAACGCGCCGCCAGCACGATAGAAAGGCTCGTGAATTGTCGGCAGCCCTGCGTATAAAGTTCCTCCTTGATTGAGGGCGTTGCTGCCGAAATATCCGAAGGCGTTGAACTTTATCCACGTGTGGTCATGGATGCCGGTCGGGCCGGATGCCTGGATCTGTTTGCGGATCGCTGGATTCCGCTCCAGATTCCAGCCCTGCCAAAGATTCACATAGACGTCCTTGGAATTGCGCGCGGACAGCGGCGCGGTCCCGTATAAGGCGTTCTCTCCGTCCACGATGGAGACTGTCCACCAGGTATAACCTTTGTGCGGATATCCGCCAAACTCAATTCCACGCTGCGGCGATGCAAAGGTAAACGGGTTGGCCGTCGTCCCGGCAAGCGGGCCAGTCCCGGTGGGATTGACATAGGCCGTCTCGTCGTAAATTGCATAGTCGGTCAGGTTGATGGTGCGCGCCTGGGTAAACGGCAGGTCGAGCTCAAATTGCCCATACCGGACATTGAGATCGTTTTTGGGAACATGCAGGTAATATCCCAGAAAATTGTTGGCCTTGATGTAGGCATCTCCCAGGCCTCCATCGGCCCCTGAACCGCCTGTGGCGAGATCGTCATCGATCCAGAATTCAAGGGAAGGACCCAGGCTGCTGGCGGCAATGATGGTAAAAGTATTGGGTTCAAAAATGTCCGTTTGCGGCACGAATCCTTGCGTGGCAATAAGTGCCGATGGCTGAGGGCTGTTGTAATTGAAATAGCCGGAATAGCGAAAAGCAATGGGGAGAATCGGAAGTTGTCCTGGCCATATGGAATTTGGAAACGACTCTTTCTGCGCCGGGGCCCCCAGCATAAGAGGCGGCTCTTTCACAAAATCCTCATCATCCTGCGGGAACTTAAATCCGTTCATCTTGAACGCCAGCCCAAAATCGTTGAGCTCTGGCCAATTGCTGTGGCAGGTGGAGCAGGCGGTGTGGTACTTTCGCGCGAAGGCTGGGATCGCCGACGCACGCGGCGCTGAAGCTTGAATCGCTATCAAAATGCCTGCCACCAAAAATGTTGTGGCAAGGGACAACCTGATTTCCCGATCCATCGCTGACAGTTCCTCCCGTATCGTGTTTTATCTTGTCGTATTCCGGAGCGCTTGCTTTAAATTTCTTTGCTACATGACTGCGTTACAGATGAGTGCCTACTTCACAGAGAGACCATGGATGCTTGCCTTGGACGTATCTTTCTGGAGTAACTCGACCGCTTGCGCGGCAAACTCCGCCACCGCCCAAGTGGCCCCACGCTCGGCCCGATCTCTTTACAATATTCGACCGGGAAACACCGAAAATAGATGCCATGTGCCAGCAACCAACATCCATACTTGCCGCATAGAACTTGGCGTACCATGCCTGCACGCATGCGTCGGGTTTCTCTGCGTTGAGTAACTCCAGCAGTCGAGGGTAAAATAGGCGCCCTGGAGCAACTGCCTGTCTTGTATGCACAACACACGGATCTTCCTGCCTTGCTCGTTGCTCTTGTCTGCCCATTGCCATGTCCGTTAGACGCTTTCCAATTGCTCTTGTATCCCTTCAATCAATCAATCACTTTCACTACATGCGTGAATGTGATGGCCATCACATTCTATATTTGCGACTTATGTCGTAGGCATCACTAGGACATGGAAATCCTGTAGTGGAGGATTTCCTTTGCGGCGCGCTTTTCTTGCAACAGCACGGGCGAACGATAGAATTGCGAGGATGAAGGGTCTCATTTTTCATTGCAGGCATGGCCGGTTGGCCCATATTGCCCAAGGTCAACAGAAAACGTTCTTTCTGCCGTTCTATTCTTCCAATTGCGAAACAGGTACGGAGCAGTCAAGAGGGCCTGGATTCCAATCCATATCATGTAGCAAGCAACTGCTGTCACGGCGCCGATGTCACTAAGGTTGGATTGTGTGGACAGAATAATTCCGATAACGGATGTTGTCGCTGCAAGAACACACAGCATGCCCGCCTTTCGGGAAGAGGCATGCAAATGAAACGTCAGTCCTATATACAAGATGCTCCACAAGAGGCCGTACAATCCGGCGAGCAGAACGAGTACATCCAAAGGGGCCAGACGGTACAACCAGAAAACCAGCCAGCAAACAACGGAAAATATTCCGACCGAAAAGTAAATGTATAGCTCGCGATGACGCCATACCTTATTTGCCAACAGTCCACTATAAGCAATAAAAGCTTGCCCCAGCAGGCTCGCGGCTGTCAGGGATACAGCGAGGATGTAACCTAACGACCCGGCTTTCGGATTTGTCATGAAAGAACCCAAGGAGCAAAGCGCCATTCCGACAGCCAGCGTGAACACTCCCTGTCCCATCAAAAAACGATGGCCAACTTTCCACCCCTTTACCATTGCAAGCATCTCCCGTCTTCTCCGATAAGAGCCGTCAAGAAAAAGTACTGCCCATCCTAAATCTCCAGAAACTAGGGTCATGCCGTCATCGCATTCTTGCTTGCCCATAGATACGTCCAGAGAACCCGTTGCCGCACTTCAGTTAAACCTACTGTCAAACATCCTCCGCAGTCCCCAAGCCCGTTCCTGTTTGAGCAGGGGACTGACACTGAAATTCAAAACAGCACTCCATACGCCGTCCCAGGAATAAAGCGCGAACCAAAGGCAATGTGTGCGGAATGATTATGCCGGCAGCATGGCTGTTCGTATATACCCAAATTGCATCTATATGGCGGATTACCTTTGACAGGAAGTTGTCCTTGCACGACTTTACGCGGCGACTTGCTAATTGTCATTCCTCTCATCATCAGCAACTCCTGCGGCATAGTCTTTGGGAACCTGTCACACGCGCTGCGAAGAGATGCTACTTCACAGCCCCTGGGCAGACATGCACGAGCGAAATGTCCGCATCATACCCCTTACGCAGCGCTGAAAGAAAATCCTTCCATCCACCTGGAATCATGGCATCTACGGCGCCAAACACGATCTGCATCGATATTTCAGAGAGCGCTTTTTGACGATCAATTTGGGTCGACCGTCTCGGGCCAGGATTTCTATGCTGTGGAAAATCGATTCCGCAGCATACCCGAAAAGATGCAGATAGGGCTTTTCCTATCTCTAAATAGTTTCCAACGAGACGATCCACCTTCCATTTGTCTGCGATCCGTACGACTTTCTCTACTGCAATCCCGGTCACCAAACGGGAGGAACATGTATACCAGCACGATCCACCGTTGCGACGGACTTCTTCAGAGTGTTCTTGGCGGTCTTTGCATCTTTAGACGAGTAATACGACATCAGAATCTATCGATCTTTCCACTACTGTATGTGACTGAACTCACACCTCGCTGTGACGACTGTCACATTGACGGCCGAATTGTGTTGGCATGGGTTGACGGACAGGTACCCGCTGGGTCCCTGCGCTAGCAAATTTTAGGGGATCTTTGCAAAGATCAAGTGATCGAGGCCTGACCGTGGAAGCATCGCAAGTTCGCAATGTGTTTTTTGCGATTGCAGCACGTAAAACCAATACATCGCCCGGCTTGTCGATCCTAAAAACATCTGCGCTGCGTGTCGCGTATGCCCTGGATTTCCCTGATTCCGCGCATAGACGGTTGCATGGCGATGCGCGCCTTCTGGAACAGGAGGGCCCGATAAAACAGCGCAGGGCCTTGAATCTGGCAGGCGATCAGCGCGGCGCTCCGCCTGCTACCGTAAGCCGAGACCCCACCGCAGGTCGAGCGCATGATCGGGCTGCACCCGAACCAGCCGGATGGCCTGACAATTTTTTTGCGGACCCTCTGAAACCGCACGCTACCTGTACTTCTCAGAGGGGGGATCCTGCTTGCGGCAATACAGGTAGAATCTCCAGACGCGTCTTTCGAGACCTTCATTTCCGCGCGATTCTGAGACGCGGTAGGGACATGCTTCCACTTACATAGGCATGCCGTCCTTCATGCCTCCCAGTACTCCACCTGTCTTTGTGATCTTGTCCACATGAATGCTCTTCCCGGACGGATTCACTTCGGCAACGACCTTCACGTTGTAGCCATAGTAATCTTTTACGGCGTAGGGATTTTCAATCGCCCAAACCTTCTTCCGGGCATCGACAAAAACCGGCAGATACCCGTTCTCGATGCATTTGTTCACGCAGCCCAGACCATTATCCATGTGCATGGAGCCGCACTTTGAATCGCTGATGTAGCCAGCAAGCGTTTGGGGTTTAGGGGTTTGGGCAGCGCTGAATACCGTGATGCCGCCAAGGACCAAGATGAGTGCCAGACGTTTCATGATTGTCTCCCATGAATCATTCGTCCCGCGAAGGGCGATTTCTACCAGCGTACTATCGTTGTATCCAGACGCATGCTACATTGGCAAGTCATCTGTTGTGTGGCCGTATCAAAACATATTGTATGCCGACGGGCACTAACGCAATCGCAGCATTACTGTAAGGTAAAAGTGAGTTGTCGTCCCGAGCGAAGCAAGGACACAGTCGAGGGACCTGCTTGTCTGTCCACACCACGGTAATTCCGGTTTTGCTCTCACCGATCGCGCCGTCATTCCGAGGAGATTTCTAGCTCGGCGACATACTGGTAGTCGTCTCTGGAAACCAGCAGATCCGCCATTCGGTGGCTCATTGCGAAACCCTGCGACAACCTGCAAGATGAGCCACTTGCAAAATTCCCAGCAGCGGCATCCGTTTTGGTTGCGCGGTTGATTTCACTCGATTCGAGAGGCAAGAAATCGCTGCGCCAGCGATAGACGGCCGCGGCAAGGACAACGCCCGCTGTTTTTGGGCACGCCGCGACTGTGCCGGTTGATATTTTTCAAGGTTTTCGGATATCTGACCGGGCTTGCGGCCTACGTGATCAGTCGAAGGATCTGATCGGCGGCCAGCGCGACGATGCCGAACATCAGATGGCACATCACCTTGGCGTTGCCTCGCACGCGGACCGTGCGCCCGCCGAACTCGTCCTTCAAGCGCGCGTTCACCCGCTCCACGGCGGTACGTTCCCGATAACGCACGTCCTCGGCAAAGTTGAAGTTCAGCAGCTTGCGCCGTTTTTCTTCCGCTTGTAACTCCGCCTTCTGTGCCGCATCGCGGCGCGGATGAGCATCGATGATCGGTATCTGCCCCAGGCTGAGGACCTGCTCATGGATCAAGCGCGCATCGTAGGCCGAATCCATCAGGTCGTAGAGATGGGTGACGCGCTGGGCGGTCATCCGCGCCAGCGGAATCGCCGCCTGACTATCATGCAGGGACGCCGATGTCAGGATGCAACTGATCGGGATCTGCCCGTCGGCCACATCCAGATGCAGCTTGTAACCCACCCAGGTTTCCTTGTAACCCTGGCTGTTCTTCTTGCTGCCCACGTTCGAGGCTCGCGGCAGATCGTCCAGCATTTGCTCCAGCGTCATCCCGGCCTGGCGTTCCAGTCGCGTCGGCTCCGGCGGCAGCGACGGCTCGCCCTTCTTCGGCCTGCCCCGCTTGCGCATCGACTTAGCTGGAGTTATCGAAACCGGCGTGCGCAGCGGCTTTTCGCGGGCCTCGATCTCCGTGGAATCGCGCGAGATGTGACCGATCAATCTTTCCTGCTGCGTCGCCTGGATGAGTGCTTCGTGCAAACGTTGGGGCAATTCCGATGCGGCAAATTCGGCAAACGCGCGCGAGAACTGCGACTCGTGGGGGATCTCGCGCCGACTCTCCCAACCGCAGATGCGCCGCAAGGAAACATCGACCGACAGACGATCCAGCAACTGCCGCGTGGCATTCAGATTGAACACCGCTTTGGCCACAAAGGCCCGCGCGATGGCGCGCCGGTGCCTGGCTGGCCTGCCCACGCCGCCCGGCCAGGAGGCGACCAGTCCCTCAATCTCAATCATGCTCAGCACCGCTGCCAGTTGACGATGCTTGTCCGACAACGGCCCCAACTGCTCTTGGAGCACAGGAAACAGTACGCCTTGCATGATGCGATGGAATTGATTCAGGAGGCCGGGAACGGTAATCTGCATACGGTGGGGACGCCTTCCACTTTGGAGTTGGTCTTCGTAACCCTATTCTAAAGTCGGCCATCCCCACTTCTAAATGTCCCGGCTGCATGAATTTTGCAAGTGGCTCAAGATGACAGGAATCTGTTCCTAAGTCTGGTGCATCTGCCAATTCCGCCACTTTCGCATCCTTATGTTTGGACAAGAAAGCGATTGCACGATGGGTCGCATCCCATCGCGCAACGTGACCTCCAGCCCGCTCACTCGCCATGCGGGGCTGGGCAATGATCTGTCCCAGCCAACACGAGTCTACTGGCAAACATGAGGCGCTTGCAACCGCACCCTGAAGGCCGCTTCGCCTTCAGGGCCGGCGATGAGAGCCATTGGAAATCCGATGTGGCGATGGGCTCGCCAGGCATCATCCTTTTCCGACGCGAATACTGGAAAGGGAGTGAAAAAGTCCAAAGACATTCAGCAGCCACAGAACGACCGCAATCACCACGACTCCATTCAAAATTGACTTGATCGACGACTGCATTGGGATGAAACGATTGACCAACCACAGAAGAACACCGACCACAACCAGGACTTCCAGGACTTGAATTAGCGGCATAAGTTTCGACCTTTCTTCTTTCGCGTTTTCGCGTGCCAACGCTCTACTGCGCCGATGAGGTGTAGGCCCACTAGTTCCAGGCCTGCGACAACCTAAGGATGAGGGGCTGCGAATCGGCAGACGCCGCGTTTTCTCGCACACTCAGCAGCATAAAGAATGACAGATGCGGACTTTCGAGTCTGGTCAAGATTGCTCACATGCCAGGATTTTGAGTGACGCCGCGTGCCTGTAGAGCGGTGGCCTTGCTTTTGCGCGAGACGCCTGCGTCAAGGAGGACCCGTGAGGCTTCAGCGAGTCCAACTCCGTCGTATCATAAGAAAAGGAGCTCAAAAACATGAAACGCAAAACCCCCAAGAAAACGGTCGCGAAGATTTCGATTGACCCAATCGGCGGCACGCTTCCACAAGCGGCAAAAAGCCCAAAGGAGATGGAAGTTAAAATCAACAGACGGGCATACGATCTGTATTTGGCCCGCAGCCGTAAGGACGGAGATGACCGGGGAGACTGGTTCCGTGCAGAAAGGGAAATCATCGAAGCCCAGAGACAGATCTGATTCAACTCCCAGATTTATTCCTTGCGCTCAAAAGAGCGAAATCCGTGTTGGCGCACGAGTGCATCGCGTTTCGCTTCCTGCAGGTCCGTCTGCACCATCTCCCGGACAAGTTCTTCAAAACCGATGCGCGGCTTCCAGCCAAGACGATGCCGCGCATGCGTGGCATCTCCTAATAGCGTTTCTACTTCCGCCGGACGAAAATAACGCGGATCGACGGCGACGATCACTTGTCCGGACTCGTCCATCGCTTTTTCCTCGACGCCGTTGCCTGTCCAGGTAAGCTTCAAGTCCAGTTCCGCCGCCGCAATCGATACAAACTCCCGCACGCTGTGTTGCTGACCGGTGGCGATCACAAAATCTTCCGGCTTTTCCTGTTGCAGCATCAGCCATTGCATCTCCACGTAGTCGCGCGCGTGGCCCCAATCGCGCAGCGCGTTCATGTTGCCGAGATATAGGCAATCCTGCAGCCCGACCTTGATGCGCGCCAGCGCCCGCGTAATCTTGCGCGTGACAAAGGTCTCTCCTCGGGTCGGCGACTCGTGATTGAACAAAATTCCGTTGCAAGCGTACATGCCGTAGGATTCGCGATAGTTGACCGTAATCCAATAAGCGTAAAGTTTCGCCACTGCATACGGTGAGCGCGGATAAAACGGCGTCCGCTCCGTCTGCGGCACCTGCTGTACCAGACCGTAAAGTTCCGACGTGGATGCCTGGTAGAAGCGCGTTTTCTTTTCCAGTCCAAGAATGCGAATCGCCTCCAGCAGGCGCAGCGTTCCCATGGCATCCACATCGGCGGTGTATTCCGGCTGTTCAAAGGAAACAGCTACGTGGCTCTGTGCACCCAGGTTGTAGACCTCATCCGGCTGCACTTTCTGCACAATGTGGACCAGGCTGGAAGAGTCCGTCAGGTCGCCATAATGCAGAATGAAATTTCGATGATGGACGTGCGGGTCTTCATACAGGTGATCGATGCGGTCCGTATTGAACAACGAAGTACGTCGCTTGATCCCGTGGACTTCGTATCCCTTGAGCAACAAAAACTCAGCCAGATACGCCCCGTCCTGCCCGGTAATTCCAGAGATCAATGCTTTCTTCTTCAAGGCTCCACCCAAGAATTGATTTCCATCCGAACTCTATAGCGGATTTACAGTTTGTATCGTCATTTGTGGTGGAGAGTCATCCTGAACCGAGGTCGCTGCGACGCCCGAGGAATGACTCCTCTTATTTTGAAACCAGTCTCTGTAAATCCGCTCTATTCCACGACGCAACCGCTTGCTGCAAGATGCGATACATTTGGGTCTTGCAATATCCGTTCCTGCAAAAAATTCTCAGGCTCACACAAGCCTGACAGTTGAAATGCTGCGAACATGCCTGCCACCGAACCCATCGCCGATCTCAAACGGTCCGACATATTATATCGATATCGACACAATGCGATCGTTTTCGGCGGCATCCCGCGCAGCAAAGACAATTTGATTTGCGCGGAAAATATCATCGACGGTCAGTTGGACGGGATGGGGCAGAATCTGTACCCCGTAGATGCCCGAAAGAAAGTTCGCGACCAGGGATTGATCTGGCGGAAGAGAATTCAGCAGCTTCTGGGCTTGCTTCTTACTTCCAAAAACGAGACCCACACCTTCGCGATACTCCAGAATGCCCTCCGTACCCACCAGGCGCAAACGATCGTCGCCATGCGTTCCAAATGTCTCGGGACGGAGATAATCCAGATGAAGTTGTGCCGGCGCCTTGTTGTCCAGGCGGAACATTGCGGCTGCGGTGTCGTCGAAATCGAGGGTGTTCGACTGCCCGATGTGCGCCTGCAGAGCGGACACCTGTGTGGGTTCTCGCTTCGACGTAAAGCGTATCAGATCGACCAGGTGAATGCCGATATAGGGAATGATGCCGCTAAAGGAAGCGTTGTGCAGCATCCAGTCCGGTCGCTTGCCGAGCACGTAGGATTTCTGCCCATCGACCTGGGCAATTTCCCCGATCTGGCCCGATTCCACCATCTGCCGCATTGCAATGAAGGTACCTTCAAAGCGCATCGACAGAAGCATGGTGAGATGTACCTTGCTGGCTTCGAGCGCCGTTCGTATCCTTTGGACTTCGGCCCAATTCATTCCCAAAGGTTTTTCAGCAATAATGTGTAGCCCTCTGGCGATACACTCCGTCACCAGTCCCGCTCGCTCGCCGTCCGAGCCGCAGATGCCCGCCACCTCCAGCTTCTCCCGATCCAGCAGCATTTGATGATTGGTATAGCGGTGCTCGACGGGAATCCCAATACGATCCCCCACTTCTTTCAGACGTTGAAGATTCTTGTCCGAAATCGCCTGGACTTGAAAGTTGGGAAATACGCGGCGCGCGTCGAGGACATCGTCAATATGGCCATCGACGCCGAGTAAGCCAACCCGGATCGTGCCAGGGAGTCTGAACGACGCCAGTGCGGAGACAGAGGACAAAGCGACTGCAGAGGCTCCCGCAAGAAAGTTACGACGACTCAAAGGTTTTCCGGTAGTCAGGTCGACGGTTTTTATTTGCGGCATATACGCGAATCGATTTGGATACAGTCTCGATTCTAGTGTTGCAACGTCTTCTTTGCGAATGAAACGGAGAATTCCCGCTCCGAAGATCTGGGCAGTCTAGTGCGAGCCGAATACCCAGATCTTCACTCCACCCAGAAATGCGCGGCCCGGCATGGGAACGCCGGGGATCTCGTCATAGCCGGTATTGCTCAGGTTCGTCATCTGCAGAAATGGCTGGAACCGTCCATGTTCGTGAACGATGGAAACATCCCATACTGGATAGGCTGTCTGCTGAAATCGCTGTTGCACTCCCACCCGGGTGTTGACCATCACCCATCGCCCCACGTTGGCATACCAGTTGAACACCGCGTTGTTGACCGGATAATTGAACAAGTATTCCGACTGCAGGCCGTTCAGCACGCTCTGCGCACCCGCCAGCCAGGTCCAGGCAAGATTCAGTTGCTGGCCGTGACCCGCCTGCCAGTTCAGCGAAGCTTCTGTTCCGGCAAAGCTGAAGCCATTCAAATTCGTTGCGTGCCACAGGGCTGTCGGCGATGTCCGAACGTAGTCGATAAAATTCTTCTGCGGCGAATAGAATCCCGTGACCGAGGCAGCCAGAGAACTGCGCGGATACCAGTCGAATCCACCTTCATAGTCCCATGTTGACTCCGGCTTCAGATGCGAATTGCCCACAGTGGTGGGGTCGCTGTAATACAGGTCCGTATAGGTGGGCAGACGAAATCCATAGCCTACCGATGCACGCGCCTTCATTGCCGGAAGAATCCAGTACGAGCCGGCCACCGCCGGGCTGAACACGTCATATCCGCCACTGATGATTTCCTCCCGCGCGCCCGCAGACAATGTGGCGCGCTTCCACGAGCGCACGTCGAAGTCGGCATATCCGGAACCCCAGTTGCGCGCGTGCTGGCCCAGATTGTTGCTATGGATGGAATCGCCGTCGAAATCGAGCCCATAGTAGAGGCCGTTTGCCTTGTTCCACACCGTCTTGCGCCGCAAAATCGCCTGCCAACTACCGTCGATATGGTTGTTCGCGTAGATGGCAGGGGCATCGCGGAACAGGACGAAATTGTCCGTGTGTCGCCGATAGGCAAACCCCCCATCCGTCGCCGCGCCTAGGGCCTGATGGACCGAGGCAAACCACCCCTTCGTGCGCTCCCATGAAGGATAGTTGCCGTAAAAATTATTCGCGCCGAAGGGTGTATCGCTGCCGCCCAGCAGAATGTCGGTGGTCCCAAGCGAAGACTTCACCCAGGATTCTGCGCTGGCATTTTCGTTGCGATAGTCGCGATCGTACATAAACCCGGAAGAAAAATCGCGATGTCCTGCAATCTGCTCCGACCAGCTGCGACGGACATAATTGCCGACGAAAGATTGTTGATTTTCTCCGAAGCTGCCCGCGCCGCTGGAAACCCACAGCGAGTTGGCCGCCGGCTGCGCGGTGAGAAAGTCCGCCACACCGCCCAGCGCATCCGCACCGTAGAGCGTCGAACCGGCCCCATGGAGCACCTCAATGTTCGACATAACATCGAGCGGCACCGGCAGATCGAGATTGTTATGCGCCGTTTCCGGATCATTCACACGGAAACCATCGACCAGCACCAGCGTCTGCTCAAACGATGTTCCCCGGATCGACAGGTCCGCTGGATAACCGCTGGCCCCGCGTTGATTGATTTGGATGGAAGAATCGGTTCGCAAGTAATCCTCGACGTTATCAAATGCCAGCGGGTGTTTCTGCGTATCCATCACCACCACAGACCGCGCCGATTCGCCCAGCGAGATTGGATCGGGCGCGCCCAAGACCGTCACCGTCGTTCGAACTGTCGCAAGTTTCTTCTTCGCTGTCTGCGCCGCATCGGCACTCCCGGACGTCGCGGCGGGCGGCTGCGGACCCTGCTGGGCGGACACAAAGAATGTGCTGCCAACAACGAGAATTGCAACCAGCCAGCGCACATCCATCAAGCTCGGATCTCCGGCCGCTTCCTGGAATAGATGGAATCGGCCCGGTCGAGCAGTTTGAAGAATGGGCGGCAATACAGGGACACGCGGATGGGAAGGGTGGGATCGATCAAGCAGGAAGACCTCTGAGACATCATGGAGGATTTCGAGGATGGACGCAACGATACTTTTGTATTGTCATAAATAATTTATCTGATAAACTATTCCTTCGCCTGATGCGCATTGAAGCCTTCCTTCGCGAGAGTCCCATGTTCACGGTGAAGCGCGCGGCACTGCGCTTCGACATCGTCGCGTCAAAGGCATTCGCCGTCGATGACCTCGGATTTATGGAGGGTCTGGTTCTGGCGGCCATTTTCTTCGAAGCCCCGCGTCCAATCAAGCCGTCTCATCTCGCGGACACCTTCGCCACAACCCGAGGAAACGTCAGCCATGCCATATCTTCGTTGGAAGCCAAGGGCCTGTTGCAGCGGAAGATCGATCCCTCCGACGCCCGGGGATATCTGCTGGCGTTGAAGCCGTCCGGCAAGAAATGCGCGCTGCGTGTGATTGCAGCCTTTGACAGGATGCAGCGGGGATTCGAGCGAGAAGTTGGCGCGGCTGCACTGGCGAACGCGCTCAAAGTGATTCGCGCGCTGGAAGCGTGCAAACACGGATAGTCCCTGGCGGCGCCAGGCGCGATCGCATTCTGCCTTGGAAGACGACGCCCCAACGAGTCCATGAAACGCGTTCATGACAGGTTCGCGCCATCGTAAAATGGAGCGTTCGGCAGAGCACGATGCCTACAGTCGCGGTTACGGCGGTGCGTTGACGTTGGCCCAAGGGGTCGCGCGTTTTGTTCCCCGTGGAATACACTGCATGACAATACGCTGGTTCAGATTCGTTGACGGAAAGGCACTGTTGCATGGCCGCTTTGGCAGGACCTTTTTGGCGCGACAAACGCGTCTTCATCACCGGGCACACAGGATTCAAAGGGGTATGGTTGTCGCTTTGGCTGCAGTCTCTGCAGGCAGAAGTGTTTGGCTACTCCACTGCCTCGCCGACTTCATCTTTGGAAGGCAAGTTGGCGGTTCCGATGCAACACTTTCGCGGAGATATTTGCGATTTTTCCAAATTACATCTTGCGCTCGATTCAACCAAGCCTGACATTGTCATCCACATGGCGGCGCAGCCATTCGTCCGAAGAGCGTTTCAGGACCCTATCGGAACCTACAGAACCAATGCGATTGGAACCGCGACTCTGCTGGAGACGGTTCGCCAGTGCGATTCCGTGCGCGCTGTCGTAGTGGTCACGACGGACAAATGCTACGAAAACCAGGATTGGGATTGGGCGTATCGCGAAATTGACCGGCTGGGGGGCGGCGATCCCTACAGCAGCAGTAAGGCCTGCATGGAACTGGTCGTCCGTTCGTTTCGAGATTCGTTCTTCAGCACGGACCGAGTGGACGGGCATCGAGTTGGCGTAGCTTCCGCGCGGGCGGGAAACATGCTCGGAGGCGGCGACTGGGGAAAGGACCGGCTGGTTCCGGACATGATCCGCAGCTTCGCTGCGGGCAAGCCTGTGGTTCTTCGCAATCCAAAAGCGAAGCGACCCTGGCAGTTTGTTCTGGAAACATTGCGGGGCTATCTATTGTTGGCGCAGGCGCTATATGAAGATCCTGGCCGATATGTTGGTGCGTGGAACTTCGGGCCCGGCGCTGCCGACGTTCGCTCGGTCGAGTGGATCGTCGAGAAAGTCGCAGCGGCGTGGGGCGCGGAGGCAAGATGGGACATCCAACCCGGCCAGCATCCCCAAGAGGCGCAGATGCTGCGCCTCGACTGCGCCAAGGCTGCCAGGGAATTGGCGTGGACGCCTGTACTCGATCTCTCCGACGCGTTGCAAATGACCGTCGATTGGTACCGCGATTTCTATGCCGGAAAAAACATCGCAGAAAAATACGCTGAGCAGATTGCTGCGTACACCGCGCTGGCGAGCACAAAAGGGGACATTCTTTCGCCGGCTGTCCGCGGAACCTGACGCTGCAAAGGCAAACTCCCACCGTAAGTGAGAATGATCTAAACTCACCACTATGCGCCCCACCCTTTCAGTTGCCATGATCGCCCGCAATGAAGAGGCGAACCTGCCCCGAACGCTGGAAAGTGTGCGCTGGGTGGATGAAATTGTCATCGTCGATTCTGGGTCTGTCGATCGCACTCCGGAGATTGCTCGCACCTATGGCGCAAAGCATTCCTTCAATAGAGATTTTCGCGGATTCAACTCGCAAAAAAGCCTTGCCATCGACGCCTGCACCAGTGACTGGATCTATCTACTGGACGCGGATGAAGTGATCACTCCAGAATTGGCGAACGAAATCCAGAAGGTGCTCGAAAATCCCCGCTACGACGCATATTGGCAACCGCGCGTGAATCTTTTTCTTGGCCGCTGGATCCGTCATGGCGGGTTCTATCCCGACAAAAAATTGCGCTTGTTCAAGCGAGGCACGGCGCGCATGGCCGGCGCGGAACCGCACGGCACTCCAGAGTATGCCGGCCCGAAGGGAACTCTAAAAAACGATCTGCTCCACTATGCATATCCGAAACTAGAACTCTATCTGGAGCACATGAATCGATATAGTTCCCATAGTACGCGTGAGCTTTTCGAGAAGGGAAAAACAAGCTCTTCGTTGGGCGCGTTTGTCTGGAATGCGATTCTGAATCCCGTTGCCACGTTCATCAAGAACTACATCTTCCGTATGGGATTTCTCGATGGCCTGGAGGGGTTTGTGCTGCACTTCAACCACTCTGTCTACATCCATTGGAAATACGTAAAGGCGTGGAATGCAGGCAAGCAAAGACGCACTGCCACCGGTTCGGAACCGCTGGCGAAAAACTGGAAGAACCCTGAAAACGAAAAAGTCTAGGACTGTATACCCTCGACCGGATTGAAGCGGGCTAACCAACCAGGCCCGGCAGAGTCCATTCATGCGGAAGGACCGCCGTTGCCGCTTGGACACGCTTCGACCTGGGAGCGAGTTCAATTCCGTTTTCCGTCCAGCGCCGAATCGTATACATTTGCGCACAGCGTTCGCATAACCAGAAATATCGTCGCATCATCACTGTGGGCTTGCCCTGGGAAGGCATGGACATAGCCGGACTCTCGAACGAACCGCATTCCGGAGCGTTGGCGCAGTTCCAAGACTCGGGGGATGTTGCTTGTGCAGATGGCTGCCGCTCCATCAAAAAGAGGCGACCGCCGCGCAGATATTTCAACTCTGCTCCGCAATCCTTATTTGCGCATGTCATGTTCATAAAGCAGCCTCGGATTCTTAGGTAATAAGAATCTTCCTGAAGAGGAAAAGGTGGCCTGAATTGATTCCAACAGTGGAAAATTGCCAATTCGCGAAGCATATCAAAGACGATATCTAGCCATGGATCGATATCGTCGAAACTCACGAAATAGAGGAGTCCGTTGCGAAGCATTTTCGGGAGATAAAATGCTCTCGACACCTCGATCATACGCCCACTTCGCAAGGCGAAAAAAATAGTGTTGTGAATATCTAATCGTAGAAGAGGTCTCATAGCTTGCCGCTGCGAGGCGATCTTTTGTCTCTGCGCAAGGTCAATCCATGGAGTCGAACTGAAGAAGAATCCGACCGGATGAGTCTGGATTGGCATGTACGCCGGCCAGGTTTTCCACTCGCCAGTTCGCATCCGTTAAGGTTTCCGAAGGATAGGTCGTCAACACGGCCAGTACGGGACATCCTGCCGCCTTGCCTGACCCGACTCCCGCAGGAGCGTCTTCCACCACCAGGCATTCTGCGGGCGCAGCACCCAGCAACGCTGCGCCGTGTCGATACGGTTCCGGATGGGGCTTGCCTTGAGTCACCGTTTCCGCTGTGACAAAATGCCGGGGAATCTTGATTCCGGCGTGGGCCATGCGGCTCCGCGCCAGCCGTTCGGTTGCCGACGTCACCACCGCCCAGGAACCTTCCGGCAACGACGCCAGCAATTCCTTGACGCCCGGCAAAACGACCAATCCTTCGTTGTCCTCCACTTCCAGGTCTTCGACGAAACGAAGCTCACTCGCATCATCCAGATCTGGCCGGAGAGCGCGTACCGTCTCGATGGCTCGCCGCCCGTGCGCCAGGTGGATGGCGTGCTCCGGATCAAGCCCGCGTGATACGGCGTAACGCCCCCAGCTGCGCTCGACCGAGCCGATCGAACTCATCAAAACTCCGTCCATGTCGAACAGCAAACCACGGACCTGTAACTCCACCTTCATCGTGGACCGCCTGACTGTGACTGCAGCGTAAATTCACGACCGGCGTGCAGCAGGCACTGCACGCCGGCTGGGGAGCAGGACTCCGCATAAATTCGCAGCAAGGGCTCGGTGCCGGAGGCGCGCAGCAGCAGCCAGCTTTCCGCTGCGTTCTGCTTCGTCTGGGCCTCCGGATTGCGCAGGAAGAATTTCATTCCGTCCAAAGTTTCCACTCGATCCACCGGCATCTCGGCAAAAGATTTCACGCCCGCGCGCGCCCGTGCGATGGCTGCGTTTTTTGTCGCATCGTCAATGTGCAAATCAATCCGGTCGTAGTAATGCTCGCCATATTCCTGCTGCAAACTTGCGACCAACTCACCCAGCGATTTGTTTTCGTCCGCCATCACGTTGGCCAGCAATAACGCGTTCAGCAAGCCATCGCGTTCCGGCAGGTGCCGCGCGATGCCAATCCCGCCCGATTCCTCGCCGCCGATCAAAATTTCCCGTTCCAGCATCAGGTCGCAGATGTGCTTGAAACCAATGCCGACCTCGTGCAATTTCCGGTTGTGCCGCGCGCAGATGCGGTCCACCATGCGAGTGGTGTTGAATGTCCGCACCACTTCGCCGGGCCACTGCTTCCGCTCAATCAGCCAACGCAGCAGGATGGCGAATATTTTGTGCGCGTCGACCATGTTGCCGTCTTCATCCACCGCACCAATCCTGTCGGCGTCGCCGTCGGTGGCAAATCCGGCCTGGCAATGTTGCTCGACAACGACTTGTTGGAGCGCCCGAAGATGCGGCAGGATAGGCTCGGGGTTGATTCCGGGAAACCGTGGGTCGTGTTCCCGATGGATTTCGATACAGGGAATCTTCACGCGAGAAAAAATTCCCTCCAGAATCCCCGCGCCGGCGCCGTACATGGAATCGATGGCGAGCTTGTATCTGCTGGCCGCGATCTTTTCCAAATCGACAAATCCTGCAATCTTCTCGATGTAGGACGACAGAAAATCCACGCGTGCGATTTTGCCGGCAACTGCCGCGTTGGGCAATGGTTTTTCCAGATACGACTCGATGGCAGCCATCATGGAAGGCTTGCCCGACCCGCCGTAGCTGGCCTTAAACTTCACTCCATTCCACTGATAAGGATTGTGGCTGGACGTGATCATGATGCCGCCGGCAGAACCGCTGTCCCGCACCGCCAGGGACAATGCAGGCGTAGGCGTGATGCCGCTGGCCAATCGCACTGGAATCCCCGCGGACGCCACCACCTCTGCCGCCGCCTGCGCAAAGCCTGGCGACCCGAAGCGCGTATCGTAGCCGATGCAGATCCCTCGCGTCGGATCTTCTTCCGCCAGAATGTAATTCGCAATCGCGCTGGCGGCCACGCGAAGATTGGCGAAGGTAAAGTCTTCTGCAATGATGCCGCGCCAGCCATCTGTGCCGAACTTCACGGGGCATGCGCGGGGAACGTCATTGGTGGCGATTACAGTTTTCATTTGAGGGGTCGATCAGATCAGTTTCTCTTGCTTTTCCTGTTGCAGTTGTTTCACCAGCTTGCCGACGTCCTGACATCCGGCGCGCGTGGTGATCAGCAGAACATCGCCGGCATCGACGACCACCAGGTTTTCCACGCCTACCAGCGCCACATGTTTTTGCGGTGCGTAGACATAGTTGCCGCTGGCTTCCAAAACGCTTACTGCTGGCGTGTCCATTACATTGCCATTCCGCACGTTCTCGCCACGCAAAAGTTTATGGTCGTACAATGCAGCCCACGACCCAAGATCGTTCCATCCGAAATCCGCTGGCAGACAGTACAGGTTCGAGTGGTGCTCTCCCTTTGCCGAGCGCGGTTCGATGATGGCGTAATCGATGCTGATGTTTTCGCACCGTGGATAGAGGTCTGCGAACTTCGATGCAAACTCCGGCGTGCCGAAGGCCTGAGCAATCTCTTCCAGATACGGCGCGGTCTCCGGCAGGTGCTCCCGCACTGCATTGGCAAGCGTGCGGGCCGTAGCCAAAAACATTCCACTGTTCCAAAAATAATTTCCGGAAGCCAAAAAGTCTTTCGCGCGCTCCAGGTTGGGTTTTTCCGTAAAGCGTCGAACACGCGACACGGAGCCGCCCAGTTTCTCTCCGGTCTCAATGTAGCCATACCCTGTTTCCGGATGGCTGGGCTTTACCCCAAGCACAATGATGTTTTCTCCCGCCGCCGCCAGACCGCAACCGGCCCGCAGGACCTGCAAAAAACTGTCGGCATCCTGAATCGTATGATCCGCAGGGAACAATCCTAACACCGCATCCGGCGCTTGGCGCTCCAATAGAAATGCCGCCAGCCCAGCCGCCGGCGCCGTATTCCTGGCTACAGGCTCCGCCAGAATCTGCAGTGAAGGAACGGCGGGCAGTTGCGCCTCCACAGCCAGCATCAGCCATTCGTTCGTCAGGATCCAAATGTGCTTGCTGTCTGCCAGCGGTTGCAGTCGGTCGACGGTTTGCTGCAGCATGCTGCGCTCCCCATTCAGCGAGAGCATCTGCTTCGGATGGCTGCGTCGGCTCCGCGGCCAAAAACGTGTACCGCTGCCACCGGCAAGAATGAAGGGTCGCAAATCGATCATTGGATTCAAGGTAGATTAATCGTAAATGAACTATGCGCTGGTGGAAGCGCAACAAATACCTCGCGAATGACAATTTCACTCAAGATGGAGTCGACACGCCTGGAGTAGCCGACAATTTGCCGATTTATTCAGGGATCGCCCGCAGGATTTCCATCGGCTCGGAGGAAGTCATGCTCCATTCGGCAACACATGCCGGAACGACGGCAAATTCTCCGCGTGTGAGTGAAATGGGGGCTTCGCCCTTCGATTGAAGCTGTCCCGCGCCAGCGGCAACAAAGACGAGTTGTACAACGCCCGCCTTCCTTCCGGCAGGCAAAGAAAAATTCTCCGTCATGTTCGCGTCTCTGAGCCGCGTGCGATCGACGCGAAAATATTTCGATTGGATCAGGACCTCGCGGCTTGCGCCAGCGGCCTCTGCGCCGTTCGCAGTTTCCATATCCGGCTTCACTGTGCCTGCCTCAGTTTGCAGCCGAATCGCTTGCAACCCATCTTTCAGATGCAATTCGCGTGGACGCCCGTAATCGTACAGCCGATATGTCATGTCGGAATTTTGCTGCGTTTCCAGGATTACGACCCCAGGAAAGATAGCATGCACCGTTCCCGCATCGACGAAAATCATATCGTCCTTTTTCACGGGAACAGATTCCAGCAGATTCTCGAGCGCGTGGTTCTCAATAGCGGCTTGGACTTCTGGCAATGTCGTACCCCGATGC
>JAJZCA010000275.1 GCA_021798735.1 Acidobacteriota bacterium
CGATCTTGTGTCGTTCTCGAACGTGTCGATGGACTCTCAAGGGGAAATCGATTTCAACACCGATGCATACGGTTATACTCCGACGCCACCCGTCGTGAACCTTGCCACCCCAATCGCCATTGAAGGATCGACGATGGGCCTGACTCTTGACTTGCAGGCCGCCCAATCCGGCTCTTATACCGGATTAGGCACCAGTCAAACCGGATACAAGATCAATCCGACGTTCGATCTGACCTCTTTCCCCGTCACTGCTGAGGCGACCACGCCGCAGACCGGCAAATGTTTGAGTATCGCCGCGCAAGTGACTGCCATCGACAGCGCGGCCAAAACTATGACCGTGACCATTGCGGGCAGTCCCCGGACGATTGGCCAATCGCTCACGATAGGTCTCAACTCGGCCACTGTATTTCAGGGGGTCGCATCCGCGAGCAGCCTCCAGGCCGGGACACTGATCAACATGGACATCGCGCTCGAACCCGATGCCTCGTACACCGCTACACGGATCGAGGTGCAAGATGCAACTACTACCAACGTGGCAACCGGCCAACTCATCCAGGTTGATCCATCCTTCAGTTACATCTCGTCATCGGCAATCGAGCAGCAAGGTTCCGTTCTTTCTGTTCAACCCGTGGGGTCGGGAGATCCCTACGTCTACTCCGGTTCCACCAAGTTTCAGACCTCAGCGCTATTTCCCGACCTGAGCGCCTTGCCCTTCAATGCTTTATTCAACAGCTCGACGCTGGCAGCCGGCCAGATGGTCTCTGTCGGTTCGCTCTCCATCTCCCTTACGGGAGGAAGCTATACCTTGCCAACCAGCATTACGCTGGTTCCGCAGACTATCGATGCGGTCGTCAATCGGATCTCGACCAGCGGCAGTTACACAGTCTACGCGGCCCAATTGGCGCCATACGATCTGATTGTGCAGATGAACAGTCCAGCCAGCCACGCGGTTGACACGATTGTGCCCAATGCCAACACGGTGTACGTCTACATCGAACCCAGCCCTACCTTGTTCACCTCCACGCCATTGGGCATTGGCGACACTTTCCGCTTCCATGGCCTGCTCTTCAACGACGGGGGAGTTCTTCGCATGATTTGCGATCAAGTCAATGACGGAGTGGCCCAGTAAGAGTGTCGGGGCGGAGCAAGGCCCGCAAGACAAATTTTTCTCTACACGGCGACGGTGAAGGTGTCGCCGCTGCGCTCGACAGCGCGATAGAGGGTGTCGCGCTCGACGGGAATGCGTCCGGCCTCGGTGATGAGGCGGACCAGGTCGGCGCGGCGCATGCCTTGCGGGGTTTCCGCGCCCGCATCGTGGTAAATCTTCTCTTCGACGACGGTGCCGTCGATGTCGTCGGCGCCGAAGCGCAGCGCGATCTGAGCGATCTTGGCGGTCATCATCTGCCAGTAGGCCTTGATGTGGCCGACGTTGTCGAGCATGAGGCGGCCGACGGCAATCTGACGAATGTCCGTCATCCCGCTGGTGCGCGGCAGGTGGTCGAGCGCGGTGTTGTCGGGATGAAACGCCAGCGGAATGAAGGTCTGAAAGCCGCCGGTCTCATCCTGCAGCGCGCGCAAACGCAGCAGGTGATCGACGCGGTCTTCGTCATTTTCGACATGACCGTAGAGCATGGTGGCGTTGGAGCGCATACCGAGCTGGTGCGCGATGCGCGCCGTTTCCAGCCATTCGCCGCCGTCGATTTTGTGGTCGCAGATAATGTGCCGCACGCGGTCGGCAAAGATTTCCGCGCCGCCTCCGGGCATGGAGTCGACGCCCGCATCTTTCAATTTTTGAATGGTCTCGCGGATCGATAACTTGGAGCGCCTGGCGAGGAATGCAATCTCCACCATGGTGAAGGCCTTGATGTGGACTTTAGGAAAGCGTTGCTTCAGGCCGCGGATGAGGTCTAGAAAATATTCAAGTTGCAGATCCGGGTGAAGACCGCCGACCAGGTGAAATTCGGTGACGGCTTCTGAATACCCTTCGGCGGCACGCTGCCAGGCTTCTTCCAGAGCCATCGTGTAAGCCCCGGGCGCATCCTTCTTCCGTCCGAAGGCGCACAGGCGGCAAGCGGCGACGCAAACGTTGGTGGGGTTAATGTGACGATTCACATTGAAGTAGGCAATATCGCCATGCATCTTTTCCCGCACCCAGTTTGCCAGCCAACCCACGGCAAGAATGTCCGGCGAACGATAGAGAGCAACGCCATCGTCGAAGTTGAGACGCTGTTCGTAAAACACTTTTTCGGCAATTGGGGTCAGGCGCGCATCGTCGGTCTGGAAGGAATGGCGGGATTTCTTGACTGCTTCCACATTTTCACCCCTGCGAGTATGATAGCTGACCGGAATAGCCCCGAACAACAGGCACAGTTGTATTCCCGGTGAATGGGATCACAGGAGCGCGTCTCACCTGCGGTGCAAGCGGGGCAAGCATGCCAGGGCGGATTCAATGGAAGAGGTGATGAGGTTGCCGGCAAATCGCCGGTTTCTAAACCGACTGATCGCGCATAGACTGAGAACTACTACATTGAGCCCCATCCATGATGCCTTGGCGCTCTGCGGCCAAGTAAGATGGACGGGTCGCAGGAATGGCTCTTTTCGTAGTGAGTCAGTGCGTCTTCGTTCCGGGTCTTGGCGATGGTCATAAAGCAGGTTGTGCAGATCGAGTCGAACGACCCATCGCGGTTATGTCTGTGCTGATAGACTCCATTTCTGGAAGTAGTCACGGTACGCCCCATTTCTGGGAGAGAGAATCAAATTATAAGATCGAAGTGTGGGAGTTTGTCCAGCTTTTTGGGGTGTTACCAACGGGACCAGACAGTAATGCGCTACCGATCCTAAAGTTCGCACCTTCCATGTGTACGAGTCCCATGTTCCTGCCGAGATGGCGCGACTGAAGTATATTTTCTGCGGTTTCGGAGGTGCTGTTACGCTGAGACAGGAACCATTGCCGATGCCCATGCGTCCTCGTACTGTACCTAAAGGTCTCGTCTTCGTGCTGCCGTTTGTATGCGTGCTTCTGGGGATGTTTGCTTGGGGCGCTGCGGGCACGCCCGCCATGGAATTGGGCCAGTTCCCTACTATTCAGGCGACGAGCCTGAATGGCGCCCATCTGAATTTGCCGGCCAACTTTTCCGGTCAGTTAAACCTGGTCATCATCTCGTTCACCCGCGAACAGCAGCAGGAAGTGGACAGTTGGATTCCGGCGGCGCGGAAGATCGAATCTGCTCACGCCAAGTTCCGATACTATGAACTTCCAACCGCATCGCGGGAGAATTTGTTGTACCGATGGTGGTTCAATGGGGCCCTGCGCAGCAATACCACAGACATAGAATTGCGCAGCCGGATCCTGACGGCGTATGTCGGCAAGCGTGCCTTCAAAAAGTCGCTGCATATCGCCAATGAAAAGAAAGCGGTGGCCATCCTTGTAGACCAGAAGGGGCATGTTTATTGGCGAGCAGATGGATCGTATAGGGAACAAGACATGCCCGCGATTTTATCGGCGCTTGCAGCCAATGGGGAATAGCAGGCTATTCTGGCGCGCAACGGCGGCACGGGTGAGGCTTGCGGATATTCGTCCGTTGGTATCCATCCGAGCAACCACACGGTTGACTGGGCTGGCGTTGAGCTGAGAGGTTAGTTTGCGAGTCTTGCGGCGTAGGCGGTGGGGGTCAGTTTGGCGAGGGACTGGATGGAGCGGTTGGCCAGGCCGGGAAGCACATCAGCGAGATATTTCCGGATGGGGATGTTGAGCCGGCGGCAGCTTTCGACCACCGAGAAGATGGCAGCGATCTTCGGCCCGGCTTCCTTGCTCCCCAGGTGCAGCCAGTTTTTCCTGCCGATCGCGATCGAGCGCATCGCGTTCTCCGCAAGGTTGGTACTCAGCTCGAGTTCGGGATGCTGCAGGAACACCGTCAGCTTGTTCCAGAACGACAGCGTGTAATTGGCCGCCTGTCCGGCTGCGCTCTTGGGCAGTGCGGTTTTCTTCAAGGCCAGCGCCGCGGTGCGCAACTGTTCCAGCAGTTTGGGCACACGCTCTTGCCGGAGCGCATTGCGTAGTGCGTGATCCAGGTTCTGTTCGCGGGCCTCGCGGTCGATGGCGAACAGTTCGTCCATCAGGGCGACGATGCGTGCCGACTCCTGATCGTTAGCGTTGACCTTGATCGCGTCAACGTACTTGCGACGCGCATGCGCAAGGCAGCAGGCGTGAACCATCTTCGGGCCGCCCACGTGGTTGTAGCCTTGATAGCCGTCGGTTTGCAAAAGGCCATTGAAGTTGCCCAGGAACTGCTTCGGCCCCTCGCCTTCACGGCCCATGCGGAAGTCGAACACCACGCCTTTGCCCGGCGAGCCATACTGCCACATGTAAGCCTGGTGATTGCGGCCACGCTTATCATGCGTCTGAACGCCGATGGGAGTCTCATCGGCCTGGATGTAAGTTCCGGCCAGCACCTCACGCTTCATCGCCGCCACGATCGGTATCAGTAACTCTCCAACCCGAAGAACCCCATCGTTGAGCGTCGATAGCGCGATCTGGACACCGGCGTCGCGCTTGATGATGGCCTGCTGACGATAGAGCGGAAGCGACGCGCAATACTTGGCAACCACCGCTTCGATAATCATCGGGTCGGAGAGAACCGACTTGGCCACGATGCGCTCCGGCAGCGGTGCCGTCGCGACGCCCTGCTCTTCGCAATCGCGGCAGGCGCGCTTCTCCCGCCGGATCACCTTAACGAAATATTCCGCGGGACGGACATCGAGCACTTCCGTTTCTTCGTAGCCGATCACGGTGGTTTGCTTGCCGCACTGGCCGCAGTTGCATTGCTCGGGCGTGCAGGCGACGATCTCTTCGACACGTTCCAGATGAGCGGGCAATTCCTGCCGGCCGGGATGTTTGCGGCGAGGCTTGCTCAGAGACTTATCCTGCGGCGTCTGTGGCTGGAGCGGTTCGCGCTCACTCTCAGCCTCGACTTCCTCGCTCGATACGCCCGGCTCCAGATCCAGCAGCTGGAGCTGCAAATCGCTCAGCGCCTCGC
>JAJZCA010000276.1 GCA_021798735.1 Acidobacteriota bacterium
TCCTGTACCGTCTTCACGTCCTCCCCGTGCGACTTCAGAATCGTCGCAAACGAATGACGGAAGGTATGCCATCCCACCTTGCCCGTGATTCCTGCCGCCTTGAGGGCCGGACGGATGTACACCCGGAAAAGGGAGTAGGACCAGTACGGAAGCTCGCCCTTGCTGGCCGGACTGGCAAAGACCCAGTCGTCGTCCATCGGGTAAGGCGACCGTCTGCGCCACAAGAGCAGAACCTCGGCCAGCTCGGGATCGAGCGGAACCGGCTTCTGCGATGCTTCTGTCTTGCAGGGGCCGACGCGCTGAAGTGAAATGGAACGGGTAACGTGCAGTTCGAGGTTCTCGAAATCCACGTCCGACCATTTCAGCGCCAGCAGCTCGCTCACGCGTAGCCCAGTGAGAATGTCGAGAAGCACGGCGGTCTTGCCCGGCTCCTTGAGATATTCGAGCAGCGACTTGAGCTGCTCGATGTTCAACACAACCGGAACCCTCTGCCGCTTGGCGCTCTGGCGCACATGCGTAATCGGATTCTTGTCGTGCCACTCCCAGCGAACGGCGTGATTGAAGATGGCGTGCATGAGGTTGCGTATTTTTGCCTTGCTGCCATTTGCCAGTGGAAGTGACTTCAGCAATTCTTCAACAATGACTGCCTTCACGTCCTTCAAGCGGTAGGATCCAAGATGCCTAAAAAGTCCTAGAGCCAACTGGATGCGGGCGAGCGGTAGCCGAGAATTTGCAGAATTGAAACTTCACATTTACCACGCAAATCATTCAATACCTGCACGCTCCACGCTCTGAAGAAAACTTTGGTAACCACATGGATTTCCATTTAGGGTAGCAATTCCAATTTGGTCTGAACAACAGCTAACCCCGCATTTTTCATCCCATCACGAGGCTGGAAACGTCAGTATGAGTGGAAGAGAGGTTTCCCCATGTCGACTCACCCCAGCGTCGAAGTAAACGCAAGGATCCTTGCAGAATATGCCTCAGAAAGCCATGATATCGCCGACGTTCTGACAGATACAGATCATGAGGAGGATCGACTTTTCAGGACTTTGCCCACAGTGCGCGATGTCGCGCCGATCATCTATATGCCGCCGCCACTTGCGGAGAATTCGAAAACTTACAACCTGCGTAGAATCCTGACGCGAGAACAGGGACGAGCCCTGGAGGCGATCGGCCACGCCGTAGACTATTTGAACGATTGCTATTTATATGAAGGCGACGAGGCTGAATTCATCAACGTTGGAGGCTCTTCCAGCGAGGCGATTCAGATTCTTGTGTCCCTGCGGGGGCAGATTCTGCAGTCTGCGCCAGTTCGTGAGCCGAGAATCTTGCATTTTTGGAATATTTTGTTCCATCGGCATACCGATCGCAGACCTGAGGGTGTGTTTCACCGGGCCGGGGATCGAACACCGCAATCGAAATCGGTTACCGTGCTAGCCTTGTCTTCATCCCGGTAACGCCAACGGGAAGAAGAAAGGATGCCCGTCGGGCCATGGAATTGTCCACTCAATGAAGCTCACCATTAATGGACGCGATCGTGAATTTTCGGAACTGGACTCCGACCCCAAACTCCTCCATCTCATCGAACTCCTCCAACTGAAGGCGGATCGTGTCGCCGTCGAGCGCAACGGGGACATTGTTCCCCGCTCAAATTGGGTGCGCGTCAGCTTGGCAGAGGCAGACAAGCTGGAGGTTGTCCAATTTGTCGGTGGCGGCCGATAGCGCTGTGGGGTGTCTTCGCTCCGCGAGTTCCGCGAACCCACCTACTTGTCGAGAAGGTTGACGCCGCCCTTCCCGCGGCGTATTGTTCCGCCAAGTAAAAATTCTTTCGCGCACGGAGATCGCCATGACCGTTCCGCTTCGTAAAACCAGATGGATGTTGCCCGTACTCGCCGCTTTTCTCGTCTCCACCCTATCCATGGGTGAAATTGCAGCCCAGAACCCCACACATGAAGCTGGCCCTGGTTGGTCGCAGCAGGCCACGCTTCGCATCGCGAAAGAGGTGCAGAAGAGGCTTGGCAGCCTCCCCGACTACAACGTGTTTGATTGGATCACCTACGGCTTTCGCGATAAGTCCGTGGTTCTGAGGGGCTATGCATCGATTCCCGTTCTAAAAAGTGAAGCCGCCAACGCCATCAAGGGGATTCCTGGGGTGGAATCGGTCGACAATCAAATCGAAGTTTTGCCTGTTTCGATGATCGACAATCGCGTCCGCGTGGGGGTATACAACCGCATCTACACGCAGCCGGTATTGCAGAAATACAATGCCTACCAAGGTACTGCCAGACAGGCGATCGGCCCAGGCCTCAGCATCGCTCGGATGGCTGGCGGCATTATCTACGATCCGCCTCGAGGCTATAACGCGATTCACATCATTGTGAAAAACAGCAACGTCGCGCTCTATGGGGTTGTTGATAGCGAGAGTGACGCAGCCATTGCGGACATGCAGGCCAAGTCTACCCCTGGTGTGTTCAGCGTCGATAATTTCCTTATCGTCCCAAAACCAGCTCCCAAGGCCCCCAAGAAGAAATAGTTCGTCTTGCGTGGCACCGGTGGAGAACGCGAGTGCTTCCTTGGCTCCCGCCAATTGGATGGTTTTTTTTACGCCGCAAGGCTTGACTCCATGTAAGGCCTCCTTTACTCTGCGCGTAAAGGAGGCTTTACATCGTGAACGCAACCTGCAAAAAATATCGAAACCAGGCGTATGTTGGATTTCTCTTCTACGGGGCAATCACAGTGATTGCCATGTGGGCGGTGTTGAAATATCCGTTAGGGGTCTGGCGCTTGCCCGTCGCCCTGACTCCCATGTTGCCGGCACTCTTTATTGCGCGCTCGATCGTGCGCATGTTTTCCAGCGGTGACGAACTCCAGATCAAGATCCACATGCAATCTCTTGCCTTCGCGTTCGTTGGAACGGTGCTGCTGACCCTTACCTATGGATTTCTGCAGATGGCCGGCGTTCCGACAGCCAACTGGGTATGGGTCTGGCCGCTGATGGGCACGCTGCTCCTGGTTGGGAAGCAGGTTGCCAAGAGTAAGTATCAGTGAAAAATCGAGTCAGGGAGTTGCGGGAGCAGCAAGGGCTTTCTCAATCCGAGTTCGGCGAAAAAGTCGGCGTTTCACGGCAGACGGTCTACGCCATCGAGGTCGGCAAGTACGACCCCAGCTTGCCCCTTGCGTTCCAAATCGCAACACAATTCGGCTGTCGAATTGAGGACATCTTTGATCCGAAGGGGTAAGCGTGGGCTCGGGGAAGCTTTGTTACTGTGCCAGCAATAGCAGGCCAAACAGGAATACCCATAGCACGCCCATCACGTGCCAGTACCAGCCCGCGATATCGACGATCACTTGGCGAACTTCCATGCGCCGTGAAGACCCTAACGCCGCTGCAGCGGCGACCAGGGCCGCGACGCCAAACAATAGGTGCAGCGTATGGGCGCCGGTAATCAGATAGAAGAAGTGGCTATTTGGATTGGAGGCAAAAAAAACTCCTTCGCCATAGAGTTGACGCCAAGCAACGCATTGTCCGGTGATGAACAGGCAGCCCAGCGCCAGAGTCGCGATCAGCCAGGGGAGCGCGCGTCTCGTAGTGGGGCGACCCAGGCCGAGCCACTCTTCCATGACATCGAGTTCACGAAATACGCTGCGCCGGGCCATTTCCATGGTCCAGGCGCTCAACACCAGGACGGCCGTATTGATCCAGAGAATTGGCGGTACGGTCAGCGGCTTCCAATCGAGAATATACTGGTCGTCAATGTGAATATGCCCGGTCTGTTGTTGTGCATAGAAGGCCAGAATCAGGCTGATGAAGAAAGTCAAATCCCCTGCGAGCGCAAAGCCTAAACCCATGCGACAGCGGGTGAGTAGCTCACGCGGACCTCGGCGAGGTTGACGCTGTCCCCAGTTTTCATCGCCCCCACCGCCGCCGGTAGGCCGACGATGAACGGGCGGCCGGCCACCGCTGCCAGGATCTTTGCGTTCAACGTCAATCGGAGATTGAGTAATTGTAGCGGGCATGGGGAACTGGTTCCCAGACACTTGCAGTTTACTCTCGATTCGATGCGGTAATCGAATGAAAAGTTCCGCCGATCGAATACAGGCGTGAACAACCAAAAAATATTTTCAGAGATGCGCTACTCTGTTGCCGCAAGTGAAGGAAGAACTCGATCCGATTTCCATTCCAGCGTCGTTGCGTCCCAGGGATTGAGAGAAGACCTTTCACCGCGAATCCAACTGTGCAGCAGGTTCCACAGAAAGAGGAACTGTGCGGCCACCAGAAAAAAGGCCGCAATGGTGATGAAGCGCTCCAAAGGCAGTAGATTTTCAAGGAATGAGGCTGTACCGGTCAACTGGGCATACTGGCGCGGCTCTCCAGCCAGGCCAGCAAAATGCATCGGAAAGAACACGGCATAGGCGCCGATCAGAGACAGCCAGAAGTGCCAGCGGCCGAGACGTTCGCTCATGCATTTGCCGGTGAGCAGCGGGAACCAGTAGTAAATGGCGGCGAACAGGGCAAAGCTCACGGCCATACCCATGATCAGATGAAAATGGGCGACCACAAAGAATGTGTTGTGCAGATAGCTGTCGAGTATCGGTTGCGCCAGGATCGGGCCAGTTAATCCTCCTGTAATAAACAACGAGACGAAACCGAGTGTGAACAGCAGCGGAGTGGAACGACGGAGGCCGCCGGCAAAGATCGCGGCCAGCCACTGGATCACTTCCACGGCGGAGGGAATCGCAATGGCGATGGTCGCCAGGCCAAACCCACGGCCAGCGTACGGATTCATGCCGCTGACGAACATGTGATGCCCCCAGACGGCAAATCCCAACAATCCGATGGCAATGGTCGCTGCCACCATGGTTCGATAGGTTCGCAGAGCCAGAGCGTGCCCCGCGAATGTGGCCAGCAATGTTGTCGTAAGTCCCATGGCCGGGAGGACCGCGATGTAAACTTCCGGATGGCCGAAAAACCAGAACAGATTCTGCCACAGC
>JAJZCA010000277.1 GCA_021798735.1 Acidobacteriota bacterium
GACCACGAAAGGCACGGTCGATTATGGGCAAAGATCGCGAAGCTGAAACGCATCGTTCGGCGTTGGGGTGAATTTAAAAGATAGAATCGAATCAGGTCGGCGGCCGTGCACCAGGTCACCGCTTCATTCTGAAGGAGTTATCGCATGCAGCCGGCATCGCCCGACACTCGAAAGTTTTTCTATGAACACCTGGGGATCAATGAGCAACTGCTGGAGCAGTGTCTGGCTGCTGCGTTGTCAGCCGGCGGCGATTACGCGGACCTTTATTTTGAATATGTGACTGCCAGCTCGCTGATGGTAGACGAATCGCTGGTGAAATCCGCCAGCCAGGGAATCAGCGCGGGCTGCGGCTTGCGTGTGGTTTCAGGCGAGCGCACTGGGTACGCTTACACGGATGACCTGTCTCCGGAACGGCTTTTACGCGCCGCGCATACGGCGGCACTGATTGCGAGCGGGCCGTCGAAGCAGCCGGTGCAGGGCTTTCGCGAATTGCCGTCGGCTGGACTGTATACCGTGGCCGATCCGGGAACCGATGCGGAGACTGCGGCCAAGCTGATGTTGATTCAACGCGCCGATCGCGCGGCCCGTGCGTACGACGCACGCATTGTTCAGGTGCAGGCAAGTTTCGCAGACGAATTGCGGCGCATTCTGGTTGCGGGTTCGGACGGAAGTTTTGCAACGGACACGCAGCCGCTGGCACGGCTGAACGTTTCGGTAATTGCGAAAGAAGCCGACAACATTGCTCGCGGCAGTTCTGGTGGCGGAGGGCGTGTTTTGCTGGACTTTTTCCTGACAGATAAAACGCCGGAATATTTTGCGACCGAAGCAGCGCGGCAAGCGGTGTTACAACTGGGCGCGGTGCCTGCTCCGGCTGGCGAAATGCCGGTGGTTCTGGGCCCGGGATGGCCGGGAGTGTTGCTGCATGAAGCGGTCGGACACGGACTGGAAGCGGATTTCAATCGCAAGAAGACTTCTGCGTTTGCGGGTCTGATTGGGCAGATGGTGGCGAGCCCCAAGGTGACCGTGGTGGATAACGGGACCATGCCGAATCGCAGAGGGAGCTTGAATGTGGACGACGAAGGCTCGCCGACGCAGGAGACTGTCTTGATTGAAAACGGCGTGCTGAAGGGATACATGAGCGACAAGCTTTCGTCGCGACTGATGGGCATTGCCGACACTGGAAATGGCCGCCGCGAGAGCTATCAACACATCCCCATGCCGCGCATGACGAACACGTATATGCTGGCGGGCGAGGACGATCCGGGGGACATTATCCGCAGCGTTCAGCGCGGATTGTATGCGGTGAACTTTGGTGGCGGGCAGGTGGACATCACCAACGGGAAGTTTGTCTTCTCGGCGTCGGGAGCCTACCTGATCGAAGATGGAAAGATTACCGCGCCGGTAAAGAATGCGACGTTGATCGGGAATGGTCCGGAGTCACTGAAATATGTGTCCATGGTCGGTAACGATTTGCAATTGGATGAGGGCGTGGGTACCTGCGGCAAAGCAGGGCAGAGCGTTCCGGTTGGGGTTGGGATGCCGACGATCAAACTGGACAAAATGACCGTCGGTGGCACGGGGAATTGAACCGATTTCATGATTCTGTGGGGAAATGCTGCTGAGAGTCACCCTGAACGGAGGTCGCGTGAGCGACCGAAGGGAAGAATCCAGAGAATTATGACAGCGCCTACGCAGCCAAAGACCTTCTGGATTCTTCGTCGTGTTGCTCCTCAGAATGACGTTCATTTTATAACGCAAGGAAATTGAAGATGCACACAACGGAAGAGCAGAAAAAGAGCGCCAGCAATATCGATCAGGAATTTGTAACTGACATTGTTGCAAAGGCACTGCAAGCAGGCGCCAGTGATGCGGAAGCCGTATTTGCCGAGGGTGATGAGTTTGAAACGCTCGTCCGGCTGGGCCAGGTGGAGCAGTTGAAGGAAGCCGGTTCACGCGCGTTGGGCTTGCGCGTGTTTCAGGGCAACCGCACCGCTTCTACTTCCACCAGCGACCTGTCGAACGAAGGCATCGAACATCTGGTTTCCGGGGCCATGACGCTGGTGCAGGTGACATCCGAAGACCCTTTTGCGGGACTGCCGGAGCCGGAGGAATTCGGCAAGCTGGCGGGCGATCTCGACCTTTATTACGACGACGTATATTCACTGCCTGCGGCGGAGCGAATTGAATATGCGCGGCGCACGGAAGCTGCGGCGATGGCTGCAGACGCACGCATTCAAAATTCCGGCGGGGGAAGTTTTGATGCTGCAACCGGGCGCAAAATATTGGTGAATTCGCGCGGGTTTGTCGGCGAGGCCAGGCGCTCGTCCTGCTCGATCGCGGCGCAGCCGATTGCACTCTCTCCAGATGGAGGGATGCAGCGCGATTATTGGTATTCCAGCCAGCGGTCGCTGGCGCTGCTGGATTCGCCGGAGTCGGTGGGACTGGAAGCGGCGCGGCGAACGGTGCGAAAACTGGGGGCAAGAAAAGTTCCCACGCAGCGGGTGCCGCTGGTATTTGCGCCGGAGGTTGCGAGTTCGATTCTGGGAGCAATCATCGGGGCGATCAATGGAAATGCGGTCTACCGAAGCTCCTCGTTTCTCGCGGGGAAACTGGGCGAGGCGGTGGCGGGCAGCAACCTGACGATCATCGACGATGGCACCACGCGCGGCGGATTCGGCAGCGCGCCTTTTGATGGAGAGGGGTTGCCGACGCGACGCAAAACGGTGCTCGACAAGGGCGTGTTGACCAGCTATCTGCTGAACACCTATACGGCGCGCAAGCTGGGTCTGCGTTCGACCGGAAATGCTTCGCGCGGGCTGGCTGGCAGTCCGGGAATCAGTTGCGGGAATTTTTATCTTGAGCCAGGGGAGAAGACGCCGGAGGAGATCATTGCTGCGATTCCCAATGGTTTATACGTGACGGACTTGATTGGACACGGCGTCAATATCGTGACCGGCGATTACTCGCATGGGGCTTCGGGGCTGTGGATTGAGAACGGTGAACTCTCTTATCCGGTGGAAGAAATCACTGTGGCGGGCAATCTGAAGGAGATGCTGCACAACATTTCCAGCATTGGGAACGATTTGATTTTTCGCAGCGCTGTGGCGTGTCCGACGATCGTGATTGAAGGGATGACCATCGCTGGCGAGTAGACGAAAGTTTCGGTCCCACCGTAGCCGGTCGCACGGCGACAACGCGGCGAGGATGGTGCATCCTGCGATCACCCTCTGGATTCTTCGCTCCGCTCAGAACGACTCATCTCATTTTCGAGACCGAGCATCGATAAATCCGCTACTGTGCAGATTCAGGCGGCGGCGTCTTCATCGCTGGGCATAATTTCTGAGTCCACGACGCGAGCCAGATGGACGCCAAACCAGCGTTGATCGTCGTACCAACTTTGCTCCAGAACATAGCCACTTTTCTGCAGTATCTCTTCGATTTGTTCCGGCCTGAATTTGTAACTGTTCTCGGTATGGATGGACTCCCCGCGCTTGAATCCAAAGTTGCGATGCAGCAATTCGACATGCACCATTTGATTGCGCTTGCTGTCCAGGTGCATCTCGATGCGGCTCTTCGAAGCATTCCAGATGGCGCGATGTTCAAATGCATCGAGCGCAAAATTCGCTCGCAGTTCGCGATTCAAGCGAGCCAGAATGTTTTTATTGAAATCGGCGGTAACGCCGGCGCGGTCATTGTAGGCCGCCAGCAGCGGCGCGACGTCCTTCACCATGTCAGTACCAAGCAGCAACGCGTCTCCAGGTTGCAGTTGAGTACGCAACCAACCTAGCAGATCCACCGCATCCTCGGGATCGAAATTTCCAATGCTGGAGCCGATGTAGAGGGCCAATCTGCGGCCGACGGCCGGAAGGCGCAACACTCGCTCATGGGTAAATTCAAAGCAGATCGGTTGTACGTCGACCTGTGGCAGAGCGGCATGAACATTGCGCGTGGCCAGTTCCAGCGCAGATTTCGATACGTCGACGGGAAGATAGACAGTGTCGCATTGGCGAGCGATCACGGCCCGCAACAACGTTAACGTTTTGCTGGCGCTCCCTGCACCTAATTCCACTACGCACAACGGTTGCTCGACGAGGCCAACGGCAGCGGTCACAATATCGGCGGCATGATGGAAAAAAATAGACTGCTCCAGCGAGGTGAGATAGTACTCAGGAAGCCGCGTAATTTCCTCAAAAAGCCGAGAGCCGGCGGCGTCGTAAAACAGCCAGGCGGGAAGAAATTTCTGTTTTGCAGACAAGCCTTCGACGGCAACACGCGCCACGCCGAGGCTTTCTTGTGGAGGCTCGCCAGGGCTGGTGATCGATGGGCTCGGAACGCCATCGAGGAGAGAAGAAAAGTTCACGCAGCCCCTCCATCCGCAGCCAAACGAATGCCGGAGAATTGCCAGCGCGTGGCTGGGGCGAAGAAGTTTCGGTAACTGGCGCGAATGTGAGAGGCGGGAGTTGTCACCGATCCTCCGCGCAAGACAAATTGGTTGCACATAAATTTTCCGTTATATTCGCCGAGCGCGCCGGGGGCAGCTTTGTATCCGGGATAGGCAACGTAGGGGCTGCGCGTCCACTCCCAAACATCGCCGAAGAGTTGCGCGGGCTGGTGCGGGTTGGAGTCGTTGGGCAGCGCTTGCGGATGCAGCGTGCCACCTTCAAGCAGGTTTCCTGTGATGGGGACGTTATGGGCGGCAATTTCCCATTCAAATTCCGAGGGCAGTCGACAACCGGCCCAGTGGGCATAGGCATCGGCCTCGTAATAGCTTAGGTGACAGACCGGGGTCGAACGCAGGTCGTGGAGCGATTCCTGGCCATGCAATGTGAATACTTGCCAGTTGCCGGAAGAATTCTGTTTCCAATAGAGAGGCGCCTGCCAGCCCAGCGACTGGATCGTGTCCCAGCCGTCGGAAAGCCAGAATTCTGGACGACGATAGCCGCCGTCTACCATGAAGCGAAGATATTCCGCACAGGTTACAGGTCT
>JAJZCA010000012.1 GCA_021798735.1 Acidobacteriota bacterium
GCGGCGCATCGGCATAGTCGCGCGCGCACCCAAAAGGATCATTTTCCGACCACTGTCAGCGGAAGTGTGACTGAATCGGTCGCGCCATTGTTGCTGTTCTTCACCTTGACGGTGACTTCGTACTTCGCGGGTTTCGCAACGCCCACAAAGCCAGAAATAACGCCCTGGTTATCAATGGAGAGTCCCGCCGGGGCGCCGGACATGTCGAACGCCAGTTCGTCGCCGGTGCGAAACTTCATCTGGTACGACTTGCCGTTCTCGTCGGCGGAAACAAGATGGCCGATCGAGGCGCTGGTCACGATCTGCGTTTTGTAAAATTGCGATTCGATCGCGTTGGGCAGTTGGCTGGTGGCAATCAGCGGATGAGAAAGTTCCGCAAGCGCGGACGGTCCGCTAAGACGCCCTTGTTGATCGACCGCCACCACGCGATAATATGGACGCCACAACGCCTCCGGCAGGGAGATTGATTTTTTGGCGCTGTGCGTCTCGCGCAACAGATTCGCGGCCGCCCATTGCGTTCCCTGCAGGCCATCGTTGTACTGGTAGCGATGGTCATTGGCGGTGAATCCACGTTCTTCGCTGCCGTAGATGCGATAGCCGACCGGCTGGGTTCCATCCTTTCCGGCCTGCCATGTTAATTGCACGGTGCGATCCGCGCGATTGAAACTCGCCTGCACGTCAACCGGCACGGCTGGCGCAACCGCCGAGAATTCATACGTCTTCGACCATGGTCCCCACACGTGGTCCGCGCTCCGCGCTCGCACATGCCAATAATATTTCTGCCCGGGATTCAGCAATCCAACGTAAGGCAGCTTGAAGGTCGGTGTGCCCGGGTTTGCAGTCCGGCTAATCAATTTGTTGAAGTTGGGCGACAACGGCCAGCGCATATCGGGGAATTCGCTCAGTTGAAATTGATAATCTGCGGGCGCGACATTCGACCCAGGACGCCATGCAAACTTCACGCGTGTTCCTGAGTACGTCTTCCCTTCAGCCGGCGTTAGGGCTACGGGAGCGGCCGGCATCGCGATATTCCCATTGCACTCTTTCCAGACATGGGTGATGCGGATCTTGGTCGCGCCCGGCGAATCGTCGGTAAAAATAAAATGGTTTTCGCCCAGCACCACTCCCGGCATGGCCAGGGGCGCCATCTGCAGCGTGGAATGGAGAGCAAATCCCTTCAGCGCAACCTCGGGATTCTCCGAATGGCTGCTCAGGGTAAATCGAAGGGTGTAGTGGTAGCGCGCCGGGTCGGTCTGCGGAAAGAATGGATTCAGATCGACGTACATGCGGTCATAGTCGCTGGCGAAACTAGTCTGTACCTCTTTCCAGGTCTTGCCGCCGTCGAAGCTGATGGAAACAGCAATCTCATCTTCCCGTATATCCTGTCGAGCGAGATCGACAATCAGCCTGCCGCCGACCACGGGATACGCGGTGTTCACCGGAACGTCGATGGTCCCTGTGCTTCCCGTCAGATACAAACCGTTTCCGAATTTTCCCGGAAGCCGCTGTTCAACGTTCGCCGTCTGCAGATATTGCAATGTGGATGCTTTGTTGAAATCCGGCGCATAGGCGGTCTCCCCGTCCATCACATGGGCAATCACCCGCCAGCGCTTGTTCCATTGGTTCGGGTCCTTGGAGCCTGGGTCTGAGGGATAGGGCGCGGCATGGAAGCGTCCGGCTGGATTCCAGGCCCAGGTGATGGATTCTTGCGGGCGCAGAGTAAAGTCCATCGTGTGTTTCGTTAGACTAGGCTGCTCTCCAGATCGCGGGCCCTCCCAGTAAATCAGTGCCGCGCCGCCTTCATCTCCCAGTCGGTTGTCCGGAGCCAGCACGCCATAGGTATGGGTGCGCTTCATCAGGTCGTGATCGGCGACAATCTGCGATTCGGAGGCGATGGTCTCGTTATCGCGCAGCAGAGAGAGGATGCTTTCGTCGGAGTCGAGCTCATGCCAGCCGCCGTCATAATAAACCTCGGCCAGGCTGTGGCCGGTTGGATATCCTTTGCGTACTCTCAGTCCCGCCGCGCGCCACAGGTCGCTGATGTCCTTGCTCTCGTCATAACAGAGCGTATAGCCATAAACGTTGACGCGCTTCACCTCATCCGCCACTTCGTCGTCCTGCGTGGTCGCGTGAAATCGATTGTTGATTTCGAACTCCCAGATTCGGCGGGCTTTTTCCTTATCGCTCATCCCCGGCGTCACAATCGAATCCACAATGGACTTGAGCGTTCGCGTGTCCATCGTACCGGCGCGTTGCAACCAGGGATTGACAACTGGTGTGTCGCCGATATTTTCCATGGTGACGCTGACATTCGGTTCCCAATACTGGTCGTAGGCCCAATATCCAATGGGATCGCGAGTCATCGGTCCATCGATCTTGCCTCCCATGTCGATGGCATAGGCGGTGTGCGACGAATCGATGGTCTCAACCTGCTTCCTGGTGTTGTCTCCGCATTGAGAGCATAGATTTTGGGCCGTCGCAGGGCCGGCCAGCAAAAGGCCGATACCTAAAATCGTCCAATATGATCGCTTCATAGCTTTACCCTCTTTGGCGATTGGATCTGAGGACTTCATTCTAAGGGAGAAAGCTTGCGAACGAAACGTTTCGATACAAATATAGACTTGAGAGAAAGAGAAGAAGAACAGGTCACCTATGGCGACTATCTGGCGGATTTCACCACTGAGTTTCAGGATTTGCGCGGTGCCGATCGTGAAGCTGCCGCCTGCCCATTCAGAAAGTTTCTAAAGCCCGATCCGGTGCCGGCCTCCTATGCGGAATCACAGCAGTTGGCGTGAAAACTACTCGCGTCCAGGTCGAATAGATTGATCTATCCCAGCGTTCGCAGTCCCGGGTGGCACCTGCGTTGCGTGTTTCGGCCGGCGCTTGTCTATCTCGTTCGTCGCGATGCCCGGCTGGAGCTACGCCTTCTAGTAGAGGGCGATTCCGTCCGCGCGCATACGCGGAAAGCGCCAATTCCTCAGGAATGAGTGCGCCCACGATCGCATTTTGCGCTTACTGCGCCGATGGTACTATCCGGTCGCCAGATGGTGGCGAACATCTGCGCCGCGTACCCAGAAGATGACATCCTCGGCGATGTTGGTGGCGTGATCGCCCACGCGTTCCAGGTTCCTCGCAATCAACAATACATTCAAGGCCTGCTGTGTATGCTCCGGCTGCGCCTTTATGCACCCGGTCAGCGTTCGGAAGATGGCGCGATTCAGCTCATCCACTTCATCATCCATCGTCAGCACTTTTTCGGCCATGGACGCGTCGCCGTCAATAAATGCCTGCAGCGCGTTCCTTACCATCGTGGCCGCCAGCATCGCCAGCTTGGGAATATCGACAGGCAATTCGATCGCGGGAACGGTCTGCAGGTCGCGGACACGCTCGGCAATTTTCACCGCCCGATCGCCGACCCGCTCCAGGTCCGCATTGATCTTGATGACGGACAGAATAAATCGAAGATCGATGGCCATTGGCTGCTCCATGGCGAGCAGATCGAGCGCCATCTGGTCGATGTCTCTTTCCATGCGGTTGATCGCAGGTTCTGAACGCATCACCAAATCGCAGATGGAGACGTCGCCCACTCGATAGGCCTCGATGGCGCGCTGGGTCGCTTGCTCAGCCATGCCGGCCATGACCAGCAGTCTTTCTTTCAAGTCATCGAGATTTTGGTGAAACCGGGTGCGTGTCATCCGAACCTGCCTGTAATGTAATCTTCTGTCCGTTTGTCTGTCGGATTGGTGAAAATTTTTGTGGTTGCATCAAACTCGACAAGATACCCGTTCAGAAAAAATCCGGTCATCTCCGCCACGCGTGCCGCCTGTTGCATATTATGCGTGACGATCACAATCGTGTAATCCGCCTTTAGTTCAAAGATCAAATCCTCAATCTTCGCAGTCGAGATTGGGTCGAGCGCCGACGCAGGCTCATCCATCAACAATACCTCCGGATCAATGGCCAGCGCACGCGCAATGCAAAGTCGCTGCTGCTGTCCGCCAGACAGGGCGGCGCCGGACTTGCTCTTCCAGATATCTTTGACCTCCTCCCACAACGCGGAGCGGCGCAGACTGTGCTGCACAATCTCATCCAGCCGTTTGCGCTTGCGGATGCCGCCCAGCCGCAAGCCGGCGGCAACGTTGTCGTAAATCGACATCGTCGGAAACGGATTGGGTCGCTGAAAGACCATGCCGACGCGACGGCGAATCGCTGCTGGCGACGCATCGTTATAGATGTCCAGGTCGCCCAACTTCACCGTTCCCGTGACGCGCGCAATCGGATTGGTCTCGTGCATTCGGTTCAAGCAGCGTACAAAGGTCGACTTGCCGCAGCCCGAAGGTCCAATCAAGGCGGTGGCCTGATTCGCCGGAATCTTCAGATTGATATCGTGCAGAGTGTGCGTGCTGCCATACCAGGCATTCAAATTCTGCACTTCGATTCCTGCTCCCACGTACGCCCCTCACCCTCGTCCTTCGATCCTATACGGCTGCTCCTGTTCATTGGACGCAGACCGCGCCGCCTGTGTTCACAGGGATTGTTAGCCGCCATCCCCAGGCTACCGTCGAACCCGGGAACCTTCTTGACCTTGAGGCTGGAAAGTCGCCGCGCGACCCGCGACGCTACGGAAGCGATCCACCGCCGTCCCGTATCTGGAAGGCTATCAATCTTCTGTAAACAAGAGATGAATCGACATTGTAGATCAATTCAGGCGGCAGGCGGGCAATTGCGGGGAGTATGCGGAGACGGCAAACCTTCGCCACACCCAGGTTTTTCTTGGGCCCGAATGCAATCAGCTTTGGGCAAGTGGACCGGTGATTTCAACCAGCGGATAGCCCTGCTCTTTCCAGCCATCGAAACCGCCGCGCAATGGCCGGATTCGCTCAATGCCGAAGCGTCGCATAGACAACGCTACTCTCGCACTGGTGGCCTCGCTCGGGCAGGTACAGTACAGCACGATATCTCGATCTCGCGGAATTTCCGCGTTCCGAGTGATCAATTCGTTCGGAGGCAGGCAGACCGCACCCGGCAAGACTCTCGGATCGGGCAGTATGTCGAGCGGATGACGCAAATCGATGATGTAAAGATCCTCGCCTCGATCCATCATGGCCTTCAGTTCTGTCGGTTCAATCCGCAACGTGCGAATTTTTCGCAGGAACTGCTGCTGCCGTACCAGGCGGCCAATCACGATCCCGATCGCCACCAGAATGACCAGCCCGAACGCTGAACGGTTCAGCCAGTGCAATATGGCTTGATTGCGACGAATTGCATCGCCAAAAAATCTTCCGATCAGAACCAGCGTCGCGACCCATAAGAAGGACCCCGCCATGTCGTACATCAGGAAGATGCGATACTTCATCTTGCTTTGGCCGGCCAGCGGAGCGGCCATGGTATTCAGGCCGGGAATGAACTTTGCGAACAGCAGAGCGACCGGACCATGTCGCGTGAGTATGTCTTCGGTCTTTCGCACGCAGGAGGCAGATTCCAGGGAAAATCTGCAGATCCAGCGGGTCACGGGGCTGCCGAACCGTCCTCCCAGCCGAAACCAGATCGAGTCTGCGAGTGCACAGCCCGACATCACCGCAAGGACGATCGTGCCGATTCCCATGTGATGGGTCGAGGTGAATGCTCCTGCAGCCAGAATGATGGGCGAACTGGGAAGAGGAACTCCCAATTGCTCCGCCAGGACCCAGCCAAACAGGATCCAAAAGCTGTACTCGAGAAAAAACTGAACTGTAAAGTGCATGGAATCGACCGCCTTGAACAGATTCAGGAAATCACCCGCGATAGTGTTGCCAGACAAAATTTCTTGTCCCAAAAACCATCGAACCCGGGCAACCTAATCTTGAATCCGCTCTGAACATCCCGCATACGTCAGATGCTTGAATTTCGAAAAAGCACCAGGAGAATTTCAGCGCGATCCAGGCGGCGTAGTCCCTTCCAGCGTTGCCGGCGGGGTGGCCCAATAGCTTGTTCTTGCCAGCACCCGCACGCCCAGCGGCTGCCGTAGTTTCACGCTCAGCAAATGCAGACCGGGTTTGTCGTCGGAGGGCTGAAAGCTGAGGATATATCGATTATGCACCTGGTTTGCCAGCATGCCTATCTGGCTATCCAACTGCTTTCCGCTATTGAATCGGAGATATTGGCCGCCGGTCATGTGCGGGATCGCAGCAGCGGCATTCTTTCGCAGCGCAGCCATCGCCATCCTCACTGGCGCCAGCAGATCGGCGCTGTTGCCGGCCGGCGGAGAAAACTGGAACAAGTCCCCCCGCCCCGGGCTAAAGGCAAGACTGTAGACGACTACGTCGCTTTGGCCGATTTTGCGGATCACTTCCTGCATGGGAGTGACGCTGCCCTTGTCGCGGGTTTCGCTCAGCAGCACCACCACACGCAGATTCTGTGGTGGCTCGTCCTTCAACATATCGACCGCATACCAGACCGAGTCCAGAATGGCCGCGCCATCATCGCCGGGCTGGATCGCATAGATGGCACGCTGCACGGCATTGGGATCGGCGGTGAAATCCTGCAGCATCCTTGGCCGGCTGTCGAATTCCACCACGGCGACGCGATGCTCAGTGTCGCCCGCCAGCGCGTCCACCATCGTCGGCAGGCCTTGGTATTTATAGAACTCGCGCACGGCGGAACGTCCCACCTGCACCAGCACCACAATGGAGATGGGCTGCTTGTACGTTTCAGTGTCGAGACGAATCTTCTGTTCCACGCCGTTATCCGTGACTAGAAAATCCTTCGCCGTCAGATTGTAGACTGGCTCTCCGGTTTTGCTTGCAACCAGCGTTGGGACCAGCACCAGATTGATGCGGGCGCGTAGCGTCGGAATCTGCTGGGCATGGGCAAACCCAAATACCGCAACAAATAAAAACGGGAGAACCCATCGTGCCAGACAAAAGGGAAGCGATCGCCGCATATTTCCTTTCTACACCGGCGCGGCCCAATGTGTAGAAGCGTCTCGATGGCGAGTTGACCCGGTACAAAAAAGAAACCACGCAGTAAGTTCCACTGCGTGGTTATCCCAAAACGTTTCGTGCTAACACGATGGTTACTTGCCGGCATGGACCAGCGGCATATTCACCAGGTGCTCGCTGATGAACCAAACCTGCAGCTCGTTGGTACGCACTACGTCGCTCACCAGCAGATCGTTCGTACCGTCGTCTCCCTTTTCCGCGGCTTCGCGTGCCAGCGAGCGCGCCGTCACAATAATCTGCTCATGCGCTTCGAGCAGCTCCGCGATCTGGAAGGGAACTTCCTGGCGTCCGCGCGGCGGACGCTTCAGACGGGTCAACTCGGCAACGTCATGGGCCATCGCGACGCTGACGCCGCCCAGGGTTTGAATACGCTCGGCAAGGGTATCGACCAGCTCGGCCTGCTCGCCGTAGTGCTTGTCGAAGAGAAGGTGAAGCTGGTAAAACGTAGGTCCGCTCACCTGCCAATGGCTTTTTTTATACAGGTCGCGCAGCGTGATGGTGTCGGCGAGCAGCAGATTCAGCTCGTCTGTAATTTGCTTTCGAACTTCTGCGTTCAGCCCAATCGAAAGGTGCTGGATGACGGTCCCAAATTTTTGAATTTCTCCGCCGTGCTGATTTGCGTGCGGGGTAATGTGGTCAGTCGAGGATGAATTTTTTGCCGCAGTTGGCATGGTTGTTGCTCTCCTTGTTCGCATTCAGTTAGATGCTGTCGCAAGGAGCCAGGTGCCGAAAAAGTACCAGAGATTTGCAGACCGCTTTTCAGCGAACACGGAACTGTATCGCTTATCGAGCAACACGGCGCATGCGGCCGCCTTTTTCCAGCAGATAGATTTCCTTGCGCCATAAGACCTTACGGCTGCAATAGCTGGCTGCCCAGAACAGAATGCCCAGCAGGTCTCGAACCGGATATAGCAGCACGCTGGCCCATGCGGATTTCTCCCTTACGACGCTCTTGCTCACCGCAAGCGCCAGCAGCATCCGCGTCCCAATGCTCCACAGAAGTGCGGCCGCCGCCAGCGCGGGCCAATGGGGCGGCTGCAGCCCGCAAAGCGCTGCCGCCGTCAGCAGTCCGAAGGGAACGCTGAAGGTGAGCGCCGTGCCCAGGTGCCCTTTGGGCCGCGAGAACCGCGTGCTTTTCATCCAGCGGGCCTGGTGCTGCATGGAGGGCCAGAAGTCCGCATGCAGCACGATGTGGTCGATCACGTGCCGCGACAAGACCACCGTGTGGCCTCGCTCCGCCACCCAGTTTCCCAGCAGGAAATCGTCGGCGCAGTAATCTCCCATGGGGAGGAACCCGCCAATCTCTTGCAGGCAAGATCGCCGAATCGCCATGGTCGGGCCCAGCGCAAACTTCATCCCTTCCAACATATCGGCGACCAGCACGCCCGCGCTCATTTCGACGGACATGGCGGCGGCTTCAATGCGCGACCACAACCCACCCTGCGCGGCCACGCCCCGGTACAGGCAAGTCACGGCCCCCACCTTCGTATCGCGAAACGGCGCGACCACTTCGCGCACGTAGTTGGAGTCAACGCGGACATCGCTATCGCTGATGATCAGCAGACCATGCTTTGCGGCCTGTGCCATCCGCTCCAGCGACAGGATCTTTGCATTTGGCACGGTTGGCTCCCCACTGGAAAGGAATTGCACCGGCACATCGGGGAAGCGCGCCGCGACTCGCCGGGCGGCGACCAACCCGGCATCGTCCATCTGCCGAGCGCAAAAGAGAAGTTCATAATTCGGGTAGTCTTGCTGAAAAAAAGTTGCCAGGTGCGTCTCTAGATCCGGCTCCGCCCCATGCAGCGGTTTCAGCAGGCTGACACGAGGCTCAAAACTTGATGGTGGAGAACCATTCTGCCGCCGTCGCATAAACCGGCGGACGGCTAACATCGCCAGTCCCGCATAAATGGTTGACGTGACCATGCCGAACAGGCCCACTCCCAGAATGAATTCGAGCAGAATTTTCATGAATGACAGAACAGATGATAGAGGATCGGGCGCAGAATCGGGAAGGATTTGCCGTATGCCCAATTCTTGCGGTGGCCATGCCGGCAGTTTTTGGCTTAAGCGGGATATCGCGCGCGAGCGCCAGCTCTCCTACGAACGTTTCTTCGACTCCCGCGGGGGCACCGCGACAATCACCGGGCGTCGCAGCGGCACCAACCCAGGCTCGGATGGATTTCCCGGATGGGCCCGCGTCAGCATCTCCGTCCGCACGTAGTCGACGAAGCTTTGCATCTGGCGGTTCATCTCTTCCATGCGCTCGCGCATCTGCAGCACAATGGCGATGCCGGCAATATTCACGCCCAGATCGCGCGCAAGATTCAGAATGAACTCCAGCCGCTCCAGGTCTTCTTCCGTATAGAGGCGGGTATTGCCTTCGGTGCGCGACGGTTTCAGCAGGCCCTCGCGCTCATACAGCCGCAGCGTTTGAGGATGGATGCCGTACATCTCCGCAACGGAGGAAATCATGTAGGCGCCTTTCGATTTACGCTTGGTAGACATGGTCTTCATCCTGTAGATTACATCAATTTCATGCGGCTTCAGTACATCGCTTGTGCTAAAATGCCGCACCATGCGAGCCTTCACGAAACTTTTTGCCATCTCGTTTCTTGTTGGACTGTGCGCCTGCGCGGCGCTGGCCCAGAAACCGCATGTTCCATTTCAGCCCGGCGAGTGGAAGGTCAACCTCACCATGGTGCTGAACAACGGTAAGCCCATGAACACCGAAATGCAGGTGTGCGCCGCCCAACCGGAGGACGCGTGGAACCAGAAACGTCCGGGGCAGAACTGCGATCCCGTCCAGTTGACTCCCGTTTCCGGCGGCGTCCATGTGCAAATCCATTGCACAGGCGGCAGCGGGCAAGTGGTGACGGATATGCGTGTTGACATGCTGACCCATTTCTCCAGCGATGGCGCATCGTATACGGAAAGTGGGACAAGCACTTCCAGCACGACCATGCCCGGACGGCCGCCGATGGTGATGAATATCCAGATGAAGGGCCAGGGCACACGCATCGGCCCATGCTCCGCCGCCGCCAAGCCGTAATGCCGCGCCAGGCGAACACGTTGCCGCGGTCCTCCCCTTCAGCGGAGTAGCAGCCTTTGTGCCATGCTAGTCTATGGTTCGAGGCGAGCGATGAGAAGACTTTCTGTGCTGTCCGCGGTGCTGCTTCTCTGCGGACGGACTCTTCCAGCCCAGCAGCCGGCCCCGTATTTCCATCCTGGAGCATGGGAAATCGATTCCGTGACCACCGAGACCGATGGCAGAACGGTTTCCTCTCAGACTGAAATCTGCGCCAAAGAGCAAATTGACTTCTGGAAGGTCGCCCAAGCCGGACTGACCTGCAAAACTCCCAAAAGCCATCTCCAATCCAATGGCCTTGTACGAGTTCGCGTCCATTGCGAATACAAGGGCGACCGTCTCCATTCCGAAATTTTGTCCGATGTCGTCGAGACAGTTTCCGATCACGGAAACTGCTTCACTCTGGAAGGGACCAGCACAACCAACACGGTGTATCAGGGGGTGCAGCCAAAGCAGACCTCCATTCACCTGCACGCAACCGCCCACCGCACCGGCGAATGCCAGTAGAAAGGTCAATCAAACCCGGCTGAACAATTCCGAGCGAGGATCGTCGGGATTCAACCGCGCCAGCTCGCGCAGGATCTCCTTTGACCGCTCATCCTGCACCTTCGGCACTGCAATCTGTACCTCGACAATCTGATCGCCACGCTTGCCTTCAACCGATGCTGAAGGCGCACCCTTTTCCCGCAGGCGCAATTTTTGCCCGGTCTGCGTCCCTGGAGGGATTTTCAAGTGCGCGCGGCCATCGATGGTCGGCACTTCAATCTTTGCGCCCAGCGCGGCTTCCGTAACTGTTACCGGCACAGTTACATATATGTCGTCTACGTTCCGCGTAAAGACGGGATGGCTGCCAGCGCGAACAATCAGGTACAAGTCCCCGGCCGCTCCCCCGTGGGTCCCAGCATTTCCTTTGCCCGCCAGGCGAATGCGTTGTCCATCGCGCGTTCCCGGCTTGATGCGAAATTCCGCCGTCTCCGTCCGTGCCACCGTACCCTCACCATGACAGGTGGCGCAGCTTTGCTGGACTTGTCCGGTACCGCCGCAGCGTGGGCATTGGATATTGAATTTCATCCGCCCGCCCATCTGCGTCACCTGGCCGGTGCCGTCGCATTCCGGGCAGACCGTTTCGCCGCCCCTTGAAGCCGCGCCATGACAAGTGGGGCAGACGACTTGCCGCGTGATTTGCAGCTTCAGAGAACCGCCGCGAATCGCCGTCCAGAAGTCGACATTCACATGGTATTCCAGATCGCCGCCGGGTTGCGGGCCGGCCGCCTGCTGGTCTCCGTGGAACATGCCGGAAAAAATATCCCGGAATCCTCCCCACGATGTGGCGCCAGCGCCTGCGCGTTGTCCCGCTCCGGCACGCTGTCCGGTTCCGGCGGCAAAATCCGAAAAATCGAAACCTTCAAACCCGACCGGGCCGCGCTGCTGCTGTCCCCTTCCTTGCGCGCCGCGGAATCCATAGCCGCCCTGCGCCGCCGCTTCTGCCGCCGCCGGATCGATGTTGTCGGAGTAAAACCCAAGCTGGTCGTAGATCTTCCGCTTCTTCGGGTCGCTCAAGATGTCGTTGGCCTCCGACATCTCCTTGAACTTCTCCTCCGCCTTCTTATCTCCAGGATTCACGTCAGGATGATATTTGCGCGCAAGCTTGCGAAATGCCTTGCGGATATCCTCCGCCGACGCCGTCTTCTTCACTCCGAGAATGCCGTAATAATCCTTTGTCTGTGTCGCCATAGCTTTTCTTTATGCGGTCATTGTCTGCTTCAGGCCACCAGTTTTCCGGTCTCGCGGAGCTGGCGTGACTACCTTGTGGATCTCAGCCTCAACTGCGTCTCTCGCCGATTCTAGGTCATACTGCAATTGCAGGTTCATCCAGAACTCCGGAGTCATCCTGAAGTAGCGACCCAGCCGGAGTGCTGTATCGGCCGTGATGCCGCGTCGCTCATTCACGATCTCCGAAATGCGCGTCGCCGGCACTCGCAACGAAAGCGCTAAGGCATTCGCACTCAGGCCAAGCGGAACCATAAACTCTTCCCGCAGCATTTCACCGGGATGGAGAGGTGGCATACGGTCTTTGTACCGTCTAGTGGTAGTCGACGATTTCGATTTCGTAGGCATCAGGTTCTCTCCATTCAAAGCAAATGCGCCATTGTGCGTTGATCCGAATGCTGTATTGACCCTCTCGGTCGCCATGCAACGCTTCCAGTCGATTGCCTGGAGGATGCACTAAATCCGTCAGCAAGCGGGCTGCATGGATGGCCCTTAATTTACGAAAGGCGGCACGCTCAATCGAACCGTACCGCTTGCTTCGCTCGCGATGAAAAATGCGTTCCGCTTCTCGATCACGAAAGCTTTGGATCACACGTCCAGCGTATCACGGTGAACGTTATAGAGGCGCCGAAGTTTTACTCTACTATTTTTGAAAGGGTGTGAGTTGGACAGCTTTGCGCTAAATATCGCGCCATTTTCTTTCGGGCAGCCTCAAATACCGTCCCGCAATCCTCGACTGGAAATACAATGCCGAGGTTTGTAACGAGATCAACAGTACAGGGATTGTTGCATTTTGGGCATGTTACTGACTCTACCTTCGTGGGTTTATCGATCTTCACGGTTATATCCGAGCCCTGCGCCGGCGGAGGCATCGTACGCCAACTCGTGACGATATAGGAAGTCCTTCCATCATCTGGGTTCTTACTTAATCTGTACGCCTCCATGTTTGTTTCCACCCTTCGCATTGGGCCTTGAAGGATCAATTTGATTCCTAAATTCCTAACACGTGACCCATTAAAGATCTCCTCTAAACGCATGCACATTTCTCGATAGTTATAGGAATCAAAAGCAACTTGCTTCTCTTCCCCGACGGGAACGAAAATCTCAGCCCCTTTACCGAACAAAATTTTCTCTGGATCGCCCAGCAGAGGAATGACCTGCATCCCGGCAACGAGAAAACCGACCGTTCCAAGATTTGCGCAAGATAATTTTAGATCGCATGGAACAACACTATCTGAGAACCCAAATGCCGCTTTTGGCTTAGTTTCTTCGGCCCGTAACTCATCCTCCCGCTTCCAACGGTCACGCACTAACTCGTTCTGCTTCTCCGCAGCTTCGTTATTCTCTTTCATCACACGCCATTGCCGCTCCGCGAACACCGCCAGTACGGCCGTGGCCACCGCAGCCAAGGCCGATGCAACGAGATTCATAATCGCAGCAGTGGCACCTGTCATTTCAGTTCCACACCTTCTCAACATCGATCGGCTCGATGCGGCAAAAAATGTCCGGCGCGACGCGCGCCATCTTCGCCACAAACTCTTCAGCTTCTTCGCGCGTCTGGAATACTTCCTTGCTGTACACCTGACCCGCACGGAGCTGCTCGCATTGCCATACAGTATCGGTCATCACCACTCCTTCGCCAACATTCTGAAACCCTTGATAAAGCAGTGGAGGGTGCCCGCTGTTTCACGAGGACACCCTCCATTCACATGGGACGCATTGCCCCATGTCCTGCTACGTGCGATACGGTCTGCCGGATTCCGTTTTCCTGCTTGATCCGGTGCGGCCTTTACTTCTTCTCGTCGACGTCGACATATTCCGCATCGATCACGCCTTCGTCCTTCTTCGCGTCGGCTTGCGGCTGCTCGCCTTGCGGAGCGCCCTCGGCCGCGTTTGCGGTCTCGGGTGCAGCGGCGTTGGCTTTGTACATCGCCTCGGCCAGCTTATGCGACGCTGCGGTCAGCTTCTCCCGCGCGGCGTTCAGCTCCGCCGGACTCGGCGAGCCTTCCAGCGTCTTCTTGGCGTCGGCCAGCGCGCTTTCCACTTCGCCCTTGTCGCCCGCCGGGACTTTGTCGCCACTGTCCTTCAACATTTTTTCGATGTTGTAGACCAGGCCGTCCAACTGGTTCCGCGCTTCGATTTCTTCGCGCTTCGCCTTGTCTTCCGCGGCGTGGGCGTCGGCGTCTTTTGCCATGCGCTCCACTTCTTCCTTGCTCAGGCCAGAAGAAGACGTAATCGTGATCTTCTGGTCCTTGCCGGTGGCATTGTCCTTTGCGGTCACGTTCAGGATGCCGTTTGCATCGATGTCGAACGTTACCTCAATCTGCGGAATGCCGCGCTGCGCCGGAGGAATCCCGCTCAGCTTGAACTTGCCCAGCGTGCGGTTCTGGCTAGCCAGCGGCCGCTCGCCCTGCAGTACGTGGACTTCCACTTCCGTCTGATTGTCCGCCGCCGTCGAAAACGTTTCCGTCTTCTTGGTCGGAATCGTCGTATTGCGCTGGATCATCGGCGTTGCCACCCCGCCCAGCGTTTCAATCGCCAGCGTCAACGGAGTGACATCGAGCAACAGCAGGTCCTTCACCTCGCCGCCCAGCACGCCCGCCTGCACCGCGGCCCCAATCGCAACCACTTCATCCGGATTGACGCCCTTGTGCGGCTCCCTGCCGAACAGGTCCTTCACAATCTGCTGGATCTTGGGCATGCGTGTTTGGCCGCCCACCAGCACCACTTCGTCAATCTTGCTGGCTTCAATGCCGGCATCTTTCAGCGCCTGTTTACACGGTCCAACCGACCGCTGCAGCAGGTCGTCCACCAACTGCTCCAGCTTGGCGCGCGTCAGCTTCTTTACCAGGTGCTTCGGTCCGGTGGCATCCGCCGTGATGAAAGGCAGATTGATCTCCGACTCGGTTGTAGTCGAAAGCTCAATCTTGGCCTTTTCCGCGGCATCCTTCAGCCGCTGCAGCGCCATTTCATTGCCCTTGGCGCGCAGGTCCAAACTCTCATCCTTCTTGAACTCATCGATCAGCCACTCCACGATGCGCTGGTCGATGTTGTCTCCGCCCAGGTGCGTATCGCCATTGGTCGACTTCACCTCAATGACGCCTTCGCCCACTTCCAGCACGGAAACGTCGAACGTGCCGCCGCCGAAGTCGTAGACCACGATGGTCTCATCCTTTTTCTTGTCGAGCCCGTATGCTAGCGCTGCCGCCGTCGGCTCGTTCACGATCCGCTTGACGTCCAAGCCGGCAATCTTGCCCGCGTCCTTGGTCGCCTGCCGCTGCGCATCGTTAAAATACGCCGGAACCGTAATGACTGCCTCCGTAACCGACTGACCCAAATAGTCTTCTGCGGCCTTCCGCAGCTTCTGCAGGATCATCGCCGAAATCTCCGGCGGCGTGTAGTCCTTGCCCTGCGCCTCAACGACGATGTGATCTCCCTGCTGCTTCACCTTGTAGGGGACCATCTTCATTTCGTCGTTCACTTCGTTGTAGCGCCGTCCCATAAAGCGCTTGATCGAATAGATTGTGCTTTCCGGGTTCGTGATTGCCTGCCGCTTGGCCACCTGGCCGACCAGACGTTCGCCGCTCTTGGTAAATGCCACCACGGATGGAGTCGTGCGCCCACCCTCTTCGTTCGGAATCACCTTCGGCTCGCCGCCTTCCATCACGGCGACCACCGAGTTTGTAGTTCCTAAGTCAATTCCTATAATTTTCCCCATGATGCCCCTCGTTTGCCAGATTCTTCGCTAATTCCGCTTCTCTAGTATGTCAGTTGAGTGACTTACTGTCAACTTAATTGATGCTGTTTATCGCTATGGGGATGCAGATAGGTTCGATTTTCCGCGGGAAAAGGTACGCAACAAGGTATCCCTCATTCCCGATCCTGACAATACGGTCCACAAGGGGCGAATCGCGGAGCCCATGTCGAGGTAACCACACGCCCGAGCGTCCCCGCCGCCCGCCGCATCCCTTCACTTTTGACATGATTGCCGAAACCGATTGCTGGCAACCTGCGCTCCTTTATACTCATACATATCGCGACGTCCGCGCGAGGCGCATCGCCGGCAAATACTCAGGCGTCTGGATGGCCACGCAGGCTGTATGATGGCGGTGTTCGGTTTGATGCGCCTAGACAAATCCCAGGCCAGATTTACTGCAAACAGATCGCGATGCGCCGGTCAAGACAAGGTGATTGAACATGAAAATAAAAGCCATTTACTTTCTGCTCCTGCTGACTTTCTCCGCCACTATTGTTCATGCCGATGTTGTGGTCTTGCGGGATGGCAAAAGCTACTCCGGGACATACACCGGTGCGGCCAACAGCAAACTCTCTTTTCAAGACAATGCTGGAATTCAGTACACGTTTCCCATAAGCGATGTACAGTCGCTGGTGTTCTCCAACGTTGGCGATCACATTACCCTGCACAACGGTCAGACGTACTCCGGCCAATTGACGGGTACCACGACACTGGCTTTTCAGGGATCGAATGGGGTCTCCTACGTTTTTCCAATCAGCGATGTCTCCTCGCTTATCCTCACGGGCGCTTCGTCCATGCAGGCCGGGAATCAGCCGCAGGATGGGCCTGCGCCAACTCCCCAGAATTACCCGGTGCATACGCAGCAGGCTCCGGTAGTAGCCGGGGCCGGCAACGGGGTTCCTTCCGTCGTGATTCCCACAGGCACGCCGATTGTTGTCCGCACTGTAAGCCCTATTGACAGCACCAAAGACGCTGCCGGGAAACTCTATTCTGCTCAGATACAGCAGGACGTCGTCGACAGCACCGGGGCCGTCGCCATCCCAGCTGGTACCAAGGCCAAGCTCCAAATCCTGAACGCGAACAGCGGTGGGTTTCTGAAAGGTCAGAACCTGGCGCTAGATCTGTACTCTGTGGATATCAATGGCCAGCAATATCGTGTCGATACCTCCTCTGTGACCGAGAACAGCAAGTCCAACATTGGCATGAATCGCACAACTGCGGAGTATGCGGGCGGCGGCGGTGTGCTTGGAGCACTCTTGGGGGCAGCTTTTGGCGGGGGACGGGGAGCCGGAATTGGTGCATTGGCGGGAGCAGGTGGCGGCGTGGTCACCCAACTCTTCACTCATGGTAAGCAGGTAAAGGTTCCTGCAGAGACTACTTTGACGTTTCAGTTGATGCAGACGCTGGTGCTGCATCCATAATTGCCTGCGAAACTCCGTGTGTTTTCGGCGGAGTTGCGCAATTGAAGAGTCGGGCCTGTTTCTCCCCCCTTGCGCCGCCCCAGCATGCACTGCATGGCATCGAGCACGTCGAAATCCATGCCGTCGAACCTGCCCACGCCTACCATCACCGCCTCTTGCACCGGCGCGCCCAGCGGTATGTCCACGTCCGGCAAGCGCCAGGTAACGGGGATGGAGGAGCCGTATCCTTAACTGGTGTCGAACGATACTGACTGCATTCCAGCGTTGAAACTCGCGCGTATTTCGGGGCAACAGACCGTATTGATCTGCCTGCCTGGGCGCAAACCGCACAGCGAATTGGCGGCCCATGCCGAATATGCCAGGAAAGTTTCCTGGCCCTGAGCATCCCTTCACTAGAATCATCTATTCTTAGTTCAGGTTCTCCATGTTGAAAGCAATTTCTACACACATTTTTCTGAAGCACCGCCTGCATGCCGGGCATTTGGATACGTTGCGCAAGTCTGGGGCGGAAGGCATTGAAATCTTCGCCAACCGGCGTCATTTCGATTACACCAGCCGGGTACAGGTGCGCGAAATTGGGGATTGGTTCCGCGGCAATCCGACGGTGCCGTGGGCACTGCACTCGCCGCTACGGGCAGAAGGCGAAGGCGACAGCGAGCGCAGCACGGGGCCGTCAATTAACGTGGTGCATGTGGAAAAGTCGCGCCGCATCGACTCCATGGACGAAGTGAAACGGGCGCTGGAAGCGGCGGAGCAGATTCCTTTCACCCATTTGATTTTGCATCTAGGCGAGCGCGGGGATACCTGGAGTCCGCGCACCCTGGAACACGGAATGACGGCGGTGGAGCATCTGCGGGCCTTCGCGCGACCGCTGGGAGTCCAAATCCTGCTGGAAAATCTGGAGAAAAATGAAGTGGCCGAACCCCAGAACCTGATCGAGATTTTGACGGTGGGACACTTTGACGACATCGGTGTGTGCCTCGACCTGGGACACGCGCATATCGGCGAGGGAATTCCGGCAACCATCGACATCATGGGGCCGCGCATTCGTTCCGTGCATGTACACGACAATGCAGGCGATAAAGACGCGCACCTGTGGCCCGGAGATGGCACCATTGCGTGGCCGGAAACCATGCGGGCACTGGAAGCCCTGGCGAAACCGCCGGCAACCGTGCTGGAGATTCATCCAACGCTGGAAAATCCCGAAGGCACGCTCGTTGACCGCTTCCAAAAGACGCTGGAATTTCTGGACAGAGCGGGTTCGACAGCTCCCGAAGCGCGATAGGATCGCCATTTCTCTTCTGACATAGCCCCGCCGATGTAGAGTGAACTGTTATGGATGAAACGATTTCCAGCACGACCGGCACCGCGCCTGTGACCACGATTGCCAGCCTGAGACAGCATGAAGGCGAGACCATCACGCTGCGTGGGTGGCTCTACAATCTGCGCGAAAGCGGCAAGCTGCTGTTTCCCATTTTTCGCGATGGCACCGGCACGGTGCAGGGCATTGTGCCCAAGTCGGCTGTGCCGCCGGAGGTTTTCGAGCGCATCAAAACGCTGACCCAGGAGTCGAGCGTGATTGTGCGCGGCAAGGTTCGCGCCGATAAACGCGCGCCGGGCGGCGTCGAGCTCGACGTCGAAGATTTGGAAGTTGTCGATCGCGTTCCCGAGGACGCGCCGTTTCCGATTTCGCTGAAAGAGCATGGCGTCGATTTCCTGATGGAGCATCGGCACTTGTGGATTCGCACGCCTCGGCAGGCAGCGATTTTGCGAACGCGCGCGGAGATTATGCGAGCGGCGCAGGAATATTTCGATATGCATGGATTTGTGCGGACGGATCCGCCGATCTTGACTCCGGCAGCCTGCGAAGGCACCAGCACACTGTTTCCCGTGGATTATTTTGGCGACGAAGCCTACCTGACGCAGAGCGGTCAGTTGTACATCGAGAGCACGGCCATGGCGCTGGGCAAGGTCTACTCCTTCGGGCCGACATTTCGCGCCGAGAAGTCGAAGACGCGACGTCATCTGACGGAGTTCTGGATGATTGAGCCGGAGGTCGCGTTTGCCGGGCTCGACGACATCATGGCGCTTGCCGAGGAATTTCTGAGCCACATTGTGCAGCGGGTGCTGGAGCATCGCGCCGCCGATCTGAAAGTAATTGGCCGCGACGTAAGCAAGCTGGAAGCGATTCGTCCGCCGTTTCCGAGGGTGAGTTATGAGGAAGCAGCAAAGATGCTGGACGAGGCATTCAAAGCCGGCAAGCTGGAACAGGAGTTTGTCTACGGGAACGATTTTGGCTCGCCGGACGAGACCTATATTTCCTCGCAGTTCGATCGGCCGGTGATGATCCATCGCTATCCGGCGGACATCAAGGCGTTCTACATGGAACCGGACCCGGAAAATGCGAAATTCGCGCTGTGCGTGGACGTGCTGGCTCCCGAAGGCTATGGGGAGATTATTGGCGGGTCGCAGCGCATCCATTCCTACGACTTGTTGAAGCAGCGGATTGAGCAGCACGGTCTGCCACTGGCGCCGTTCGAGTGGTATCTTGACCTGCGTCGCTATGGTTCTGTGCCGCATGCGGGATTTGGCATGGGCATCGAGCGTGCGGTGGCCTGGATTTGCGGGCTGGACCATGTTCGTGAAACGATTCCCTTCGCAAGGACGCTGAACCGTATCTATCCCTAGCCGTTTCGTCTCTGTGGGAATTCCATGTCAAAAGCCATTCAAGCCACGAAGCCAGCCAACAGAGCAGAACGCAGTTCTGCGATCGCTCACGACCGGACTGCGGCTGCGCCAGAAGAAGGCTCCCCGCGTCGAAAGATTCGCATCCTCGGTGTCCCGCTCGACCTGGGTCAGTCGCGGCGCGGGGTGGACATGGGTCCATCGGCGGTGCGCGTTGCCGGATTGCAGGCCCGGTTGGAAGCGCTGGGACACCAGGTGCAGGATGGCGGCAACATTTCGGTGGAGATTGCCGAGACGCAGAGCATAGGCGAGCAGGACGCCAAATACCTGCACGCGATAACGGAGACCTGTGCCCGCGAAGCCCAGCAGGTGATGGAAACGCTGGCCGTCGGGCAAACGCCGGTGGTGCTGGGTGGCGACCATTCCATTGCGGTGGGAACGGTTTCCGGGGTGGCGGAGTTTTATCGTCGCAAGAAGGAAAAAATCGGCTTGATCTGGATCGATGCCCATGCCGACATCAACACGCCGCAGACCTCGCCGAGCGGCAATGTGCATGGCATGCCGGTGGCCGCGCTGACGGGCCTGGGACCGGACGAGCTGAAGAACATTTTTGGATGGTCGCCCAAGGTTGCGCCGGAAAATGTGGTGATGATCGGCCTGCGCGATATTGACGCAACCGAGAAAGCCAACATCCGGCTGGCGGGAATCACCGAGGTCTACACCATGCGCGATATCGACGAGCGCGGCATGCGCACCGTGATGGAAGAGGCCCTGCGCGCGGCCGGACGCGGCACAGCGGGCTATCACATCTCGCTCGACATGGACTGGATCGATCCCGAGGATGCGCCCGGCGTCGGCACGCCCGTTCGCGGCGGCGCGACCTATCGCGAGGCACACCTGGCCATGGAAATCATCGCCGACGATGGGCGCATGTTGAGCTTTGAGCTGGTCGAAGTGAACCCGGTGATCGACGAGCACAACCGCACGGCGCAGCTCGCGGTGGAGTTGACTTCCTCCGCCTTCGGAAAAAAGATTCTCTAGGCGGTTCCATAGGCGCTGTAGCTGCAAGCTCGTCATTCTGAGCGCAGCGAAGAATCCACAGGGTGATGACAGCGCAACTCAAACTGGCGTCCTCTGGATTCTTCACTCCGCTTCGCTACATTCAGAATGGCTCCAGCTCCCGCCTGAATTTACTGATCGGGGCTGGTTTTGCGCTTCACCTTCCGCGCGCCCTGGTCGGTTTTGCCGGCCGCCTTATGGGTGACCCGTTTGGTGGTGTGCTTGGTCTTGTGCCAGGTTTTCTTGGTGCCGCTCTTGACGCCATTGCCGGTGTCTTTGGCGGCGTTCTTGGTGCTGTGACCGGCGTTTTTCATGTCCTGTTTAAAGCCTGGGTCGGTGCTCGATTGGGCGATGACCGGAATTCCAATGGAAAGAACAGCGGCGACGAGAGTGGTGCTGAGGAGCTTGACTTTCATAGTTTTTCTCACGCTAAGAGAGATTCAGAAATGAGCGATAGAGTTGTAGCGGGATAGAAACAATCAGGTTCTAGGCGTGGGCAAGTGCGCTGCAGATTTTAATGCGGAGCAGCGATACAGGTCAATTGCCGCTGTGGCTCAATAACTCGTCGATCTCCAACCCAACCGCGTGCTCATCTGAATCATTGTAAAGGTGGGGCCGAAAATACACGCGTCCGTCCTCTCCGATGAGAAATGTCGACGGGAAAGCTTGTACGTGGTACACATCCAATGCCCACTGTTGCCTTCCTTTCAATGGGATGAAGTCGTACCCTTTGCTTCGCAGCATTGGTAGCACGAAGGAATCCTGCGCTTCTATGCCGTTGATCGCAATGACCACCAGCCCTTGCCCCTTGTATTTCTGGGCGATTTTCTGCAAATGCGGGAAAGACTCTCTGCAGGGTCCGCAGTTCGGAAACCAGAAATCGACGACGACAACGTGACCTCGAAAATCTGCGAGGGATACCTGCTTGCCATTGGAGAAATCCTGGAGTGAGAAGGGAATGGCAGGAGTCGAAGACGCTCTGATCACTGACCAGATCGAGGCTTCGATCTGCTCAGAGTTCTTTCCGAGCTTCGCCCCATACCGCACAAGGGCAGCGCGAACTTCGTCAGTAGGATGCTTGGCATAGTCCATTGAAAGGGCAGAAAATGCTGCTGAGGTCTTGTCGCTTTCATCAAGCGCAAGCGCAGAAAGCAGTTCCTTTCGCGTCATATCGAAGTACACGTTTGGCGCCTTCATGCCCTGCAGAGTCGTTAATGCTACTGTCAGATTTTTTTCTTTTACTTCCCGGTTCGCCTTTGCCATCGTGTCCGCATACAGGGAATATGCCGTCCAGGCTTCGCTTTTCGGGTTCGCAAGGTGCATTTCGCGCGCTAGCGCCTGGGCTTTCGGCGGATCCGTCCGGTCGAGAAGGGTGAACAATTTCCCTGCTGCAACGCTGGATACCGCGAATTTTCCTGGAGGGAATTGTTTGTGAAGCTGTTCGAGGACCTCAATTTCGGTTGCTTTGGTGGATTGATGTATCGCATACCAATACAGGGCCTTGGCGGCATTGGGTGAATTGGGAAATCTCTGGATCATTTGCATCGTAGCGTCTTTGAAGGTTTTGGCGTCGCTCTGATCCGCCACGACGTAGGCCAGATCTGCTTCAGAGCTGTCCGGTTCCAATTGCATCACTTTGCGGAGTAATGCGATTTTCTGAGCGTCGTCCCCGCGAAGGTCTGCAATGTCGGCCAGGCACGAGTATCCCGGCGCGAAGTTGGGGTCGATCTGAATAGCTTGTCTACAGTACTGTTCTTCGCGTGAGGGGTTGTTTTCTGAATAAATCTGCCCAAGAGCCCAGAGATAGATGGCCTTGTCCGGGTGCTGTTGGGATAAGGATTGAAAAAGCTCAACTAAACTCTGCGTTACATTGTCAGCCTCGGATTTTGCTTTCTTTTCTTCTTCAGGATTGGGTGCTGTTTCGCTTTGATCCTTGGGCAGTGGAAGTTCGAGATAGCGGGCAAAAATGTACTGCTGATAGGCTTCAGCGAAATTTGGATCGACAGAAATTGCTTTTTGATAGTCGGCGGCGGCATCGGCATAGCGCCCATTTGAGAGCGCCTTTTCGCCCTGTTCGTAAATAGTTCTCGCCGCTACGTTCCCGTCGAATTGCCCCCGCGCGGACAAGCTGGCGAAGACGAACAGTACCACGACACAGGTGCGGGAAACAGACATCGGTGCCTCCATGTTCCTTGTCTATCGCGAAACCGCCGAAGCCAGATGCGCGGTTCTCGGCGGCAAACACATCCGGTCATTGCACGCCTGATAGAGCACGTCGACGGAAACATTAAGACTTCCATCCGCAGGCGGTCGGGTGGCCTTGATCGGTATGGCAAATGTCGCTTCGCCCTGGTAGAAACGGGTGTCTATGTTGAGGTTCGGGTCAAATGCCCTTTTCGGTTTAGACGCAGTGATGTCTCCGTTGATAGCGAAAGGTTGATGTCCGGGAATGAGGATTCTCATCGAAACCGGTCCGCCCAGGCCTTGGTCGAGGGCATACACATGCCAGCCGTGTTGAATTTGACCGTGAAGGTGTGCGACGGCCGTTGCGCCTACGTGCAGAGGCAAGCGATCTCGGGTTGATGCGGTGAGGGTCCACTGAACAGGCGTGGAGGTCTGAGCAAAAGTCCTGGACCCGCCGGAAAATACGAGGATTGCCAGCGCCACACACGCTGCGGTGCGAAGAATGAACTTCCTGATCATGGGTTCTATCATGCTCCAGGGCTGCGCTGTTCGATTAGGGTGGCGTTGCCGAAGGCGCGGCGCGCGGCGTGGACGGCTTCCTCGCGCGGCATGCCGTCGGCAACCAGCACTTCGATCTTTTCCTCCAGATGCTGGCGCATCTCATCGGACAGATCGTCGGTCATTCTACGTCGCGAAAACATTTGTTTTAGCCAGTGCATCATAAGGTCCTCTTACTCCGCGCGCAGAGCCACCATGGGATCGATCGACGCTGCGCGACGCGCGGGAAAATACAGCGCAATTCCAGCAGCCAGAAGAATGACGCTTGCGCTGATCAGATAAGTCCATTCGGATGTCGGCTGTGGTTCTTCCAAAAGCTGGCGGATTGCCCTGACCAGTAAAACTGTGATGGCGGCCCCTGCCAGAAGTCCTATGCCGACCTCGATCAGCGCTTTCCTTGCAATTGCCGCTACAATTTGCCTTCTTTGCGCGCCAAGCGCTACGCGTATGCCAATCTCCTTTGTGCGCAAAACGACATTGCGCATCAGCAATCCGTACATTCCCAGCGCGGTCAACAGGAGCGCCAGTAACGCGAAAGCTCCAGACAGGCTGGTCAACATCCGCTCGCGGTTCAAGTCCTGATCTTCCAATTGGCGGAAGGTCTGGTATTTTACGTCGGCAGAGTTTGGCAATACCTGCTTGACTGTATCCTGCAATGCCGCGACGGCCAGGGCATCGGTTTTTGCATGAACGATGAGGTTGATACCGGAGTAGGAAAAAGCGTCTTGGCTGGTACTGCTCAGGACAGATGGAGAAATCACGTTGTAGATCGCGCGCGGAGCGGCGGTTCGCAGCGAAACAAGGCGCGCATTCTCTGCAATGCCCACCACGCGGCAGCCATTTTTCGGATCGAGATTGGTCCCATCCGGCTGTTGAAAGGTGGACGCATAAACGATGCGACCGACGGCATTTTCTCCTGGAAAGAAAAATGCAGAGAGATCACGGCTCAAGACACATTGCGGCATGGAGTCTTTGGCGGTAGGCGCAGCGCTCTCTCCTGTAAGCAGCCGCGTTCCTATCGCGTCAAAATATCCTGGCGATACTCGAATGTAGAAGATATGCGGATCGGCATGGACATTGCCGCGCGCATCGATAGCAAATTCGCGGCTTGCGCCGAAAAATCCGATCAAGGGGCGTGCATCCGTGGATCCAGATGTCATCACGCCCGGCTTCTGTTGGACCTTCCGCAGCAATTCATCGTCGATTCGCGCGGTTTCCGCGGGCTGCGGTTTGGCCGCCCTTAAATCGATATAAGCCAGGGCCGTTCCTTGTGCATGGAAGCCTGAATGCTCCGTCAATAAACGGCCCAGCGTGCCGCCCAGCAGCACAGCCGATGTCACCAGGCTGACGCTCACAGCCACTTGCAGCACGACAACCCATCCGCCCATTTGCCTGGCGGCCACGGTACGGTCGCTCGTTTTCAGGTCGAACGCGGGAGTTGTTTTTGCAGCGCGAAATGCCGGCCATAGTCCTGCGCTGAAAGCCACCAGCAGACTCACGCCAAGATTAAAACCCAATATAATCGCGTTCGGTCGCACATCCATCGAGGAGGCGCTGCCCATCGTACCCAGCATCGCCACCAGCGCGCGAGCCGCCGCCCATCCCATCAGTAAACCTGCCAGCAATCCTGGGATGGTCAGCAGAACGGTTTCTATCAGCACCTGCCGGATGAGCCGGACTCTACCCGCGCCGAGTGCGCTCCTCACCGCATACTCCTGCTGCCTGCCGCTCACCCGCGCCAACATGACCAAGGCCGTGTTCAAGCAGCACAGTAGCAAAAGAAATGCGACCAGCATCTCCAGCACCAGCAGTGGTCGGCCATACGTCGCCTTCACCCAGGACACGCCACTTCGTCCATCCTGCACTCTCAGCCGGAAGGGCTTAAAAAACTGATTCATGTAAATGCCGGTCGGGTCGGCTTCTTTCCGTACCGACGGTTCAATGGCTTTCACCTCGGCCCTGGCTGCTGCCACGGTCATTCCAGGCTTCAATCGGCCCAGGACGAAATGTCCAAAATGGCCAGGGTGGTTTCTGAAATCTTTTCCATAGAGCAAGTCGGCAAAAGAAAGTGGCAGGTACAAAGCCGGATGAAAATTTGCTGTCAGACCCTCAAATGCTTTCGGCATCACCCCTATAACTGTTACCGGATGGCCCGCCACGATAAGGGTCTGGCCCACCGCGCGGTCATCTCCATGAAATATGTCCTGCCAATAGTCATAGCCCAGGACGGCCGGAATTCCTTGCGTACCCTCATCGTTGTCTGCGCGCTCACTAAAGAAATTCCCCAAATAGGGCTGCATCTCCAGCACATGAAATGCGTTTCCGCTAAGCAACTGGATATGCACCCGACGTTCAAGAGCGTCCTCCTTTCGGACGGAAGCTGAATCGCTTGCCCATGCCAGCAGATCGATGCAGGATTTCTGCTGGCGACGCAATGCGGCATACTCCGGCCCGCTGAGCCCAATCATTTGATCGCCATTGCGCATCTCGTACTCCACCAGTCGATCTGGATGAGGCACAGGCAGGCTTTTCAGAATCACAGCCCAGGTCAAAGTAAAGACTGCGGTATTTGCGCCAATACCAAGCGCCAGCGTTATCACCGCAATTAGGGTGATTGCGGGGGATTTGCGGAGTTGGCGGAGGGCGAATTTGATGTCGGCCCAGATGCTTTCGACCAGCGGCCACATCCAGACTTCGCGGCTGCGCTGTTCGATTAGGGTGGCAT